>JAEXXS010000392.1 GCA_023451915.1 Pseudomonadota bacterium
CGCGGTTCGAATAGTATTGCTTGCCCACAGGGAGGACCGGGGCTCAATGACACTTGACGAATCAATCAAGAAGGGGCCGATGCGCCCCACCCAGATCTGGATCTGCCTCATTTGCGTCCTGCTTGCTATGATTGACGGCTATGAAGTGGTAGCAATGCCCTTTTCCATGCCGGCAATAGCAAAAGCGTGGGATCTCCCAAATTCTCAGGTGGGGTATCTTCTGAGCGCTGGCATCTTCGGTATGGCGCTCGGCGCGGTATTTATATCTCCGCTTGCGGACAAGATCGGGCGTCGCAGGCATATCGTGCTTTGTCTCACAGCCATTACCCTATTGATGGCGCTTTCCGGCCTGTGTCGCTCCCTGTGGCAGCTTGTTTTCGCGCGCGCCGCAGCCGGGCTTTTCATCGGCGCCATGATCTCAAGCCTCAACATCATCGTTTCGGAATATGCTTCAGAGAAACGGCGCGGGCTCGTCATGGGGCTTTATGGCGCCGGGCTTCCTCTCGGCTCCGCTCTGGCAGGCTTCGCGATCTCGCCCCTGCTGAAGGCGTTTGGCTGGCAGGCCCCGTTCTTTTTCGGGGCCGGTCTCTCCGCCATACTGTTGCTCGTCGTCGTTTTCTACCTGCCGGAGTCGATCGAGTATCTTGTTCAGCGTCGGCCAAAAAACGCGATCGACACCTATAATCGCATTGCAATGAGAATGGGGTATGTACCTGTTGACGTTATTCCCGCGTCAATTAGTACATCCGAGACTGCCGGGACGAAACAAGGGCTTCGGGAGTTCCTGCAAGCTCCGCTGCTACTACGCTCGATATTTCTCTGGATGGGCTATGCTCTGCTTATCTCATCCTTTTATTTCGCCAACACTTGGACCGCCAAGATCATTTCCGATGCGACCGGGGACGCCTATCTCGGCATTCGTATTGCAATGCTCATTCAGTTCGGCGGCGTTCTTGGGGCAGTCCTGTTTGGCGTTCTGACACTCTGGGTCCACGGTAGGCTGGCAACCATCTTGCTGCTGGTGCTGGGGGGCATAGCCTTCTCGCTCTACGCACAGTTCTCTGGGTTCCTGTCATTTGCCATGGTGCTCGCCTTCTCTATCGGCGTTTGCGCAAACGGAGCGGTTGCCGCCTTTTACGCCATAAGCCCATCCATCTATCCTACAGTGCTGCGCGGCACCGGCGTCGGCCTGATGATCGGCTTCGGTCGAGGCATCGCGATCCTTGCGCCCCTGCTGACCGGCTATATGTTCACGCATTATTGGACCCCGGTCGATGCATACCGCTTCTTTGCAATCGTCATGGGACTTTCCGCAGTTGCCACAATCGGACTGCACCTGACCTACCGCAATGCGACGACCGCCGCAGTTCATACCTAAGGATAACACCGTGACTTTTGCTTCCAGCGCCACCAACATGCGAGCGATACGTTGCCCGGTTCCGGGCGGGCCGGAGGCGTTAGAACTCCAGACAGTGCCCATCCCCCGCCCTGGTAGGGGGCAGGTGCTTATCCGGGTTCATGCGGCGGGCGTAAACCGGCCGGATATTTCTCAAAGGCGCGGCACCTACCCCGTTCCTGCTGACGCCGATCCAACTTTGGGGCTGGAGATCGCAGGTACGATTGAAGCTGTAGGCGAGGATGTTCCGTTGGATATCACCATGCGGGTGTGCTCTCTGGTGCATGGCGGCGGTTATGCGGATTTCGCAATTGCCGAAGCGGACCAAATCATTCCCCTTCCAGATGAAATCGGTTTCGTGACCGGGGCCGCACTTCCCGAAGTCGCTATGACGGTAGAATACAATCTCATCGAGCGTGCAGCCCTGAAAGCGGGGGAATGGGTTCTCATCCATGGCGGATCGAGCGGTATTGGTAGCCATGCTATCCAACGCGCAAAGACGGTGGGCGCCAGCGTGATCGTCACCGCCGGATCGGCTACAAAATGCGATTATTGCCGCAGTCTTGGCGCAGCCGTGGCGATCAACTACCGGGAAACGGATTTCGTTGACGCTGTTCTTGCCGCGACCGGCGGACAGGGGGCCGATGTTGTGCTCGATATGGTGGGCGGCAGCTATGTCGATCGCAATCTCAAGGCCATGGCCGTCGACGGTCGTTGTGCTATCATCTCGTTGCAGGCCGGTCGTCAAATATCTGCAGATTTCGAGCCGCTTCTGCGTCGCCGCCTTACTCTGGTTGGCTCAACATTGCGACCTTTGCCAAAGTCTGAAAAAAGCCGCATCGCGACAAACGTAGCACGCACCGTCCTGCCGCTCGTCGCGCAAGGTATCATCCGCCCGCACATCAACCAAACCTTCCCACTGGAGCGAGCGACAGATGCGCACATTTGGATGGAGAGCGACTTCAACATGGGCAAGATCGTACTGACACCCTAAAGCTAGTCTCCCGAAAGTGGGGACCGCTTTTGGGAGACGAGCTTGGATTTTTGAACGACCTCCGCAAGAATTGCCACCGCTATTTCCGCTGGAGTTTGTGCACCAATATCAAGCCCTATCGGCGAAGAAATCCTCGCCAGATCTGTGGTGTCGTGCCCCAGTTTCAGCAGGCTTTCAGTGCGTTGTGCATGGGTGCGACGACTGCCCAGTGCCCCAATGTAAAAGCAATCCGCCTGCATCGCCAGTGAGAGCGCCGGCTCGTCTATTTTGGGATCATGGGTGAGCGTGGCAACCGCAGTATACCGGTCCAGCGGACTGTCACGAAACGCCTCTTCCGGCCACACTGCTTTCAACACAGTTTCCTGAAACCGTAACGGCGTTGCAAAGGCAGTCCGCGGGTCGATGATCTCCACATCGAAACCTGTCATGGTGGCCATCTGCGCAAGATGCTGAGCAATATGGACGGCCCCTACCAACTTCAATCGCAATGCCGGGCGATATATATTGATGAAATACCGGCGATCTTCGATCACAAAAGATAGCGGCTTGCCCGTCTCAAATGCTTGTCGAACATGAGGTTGCAACCCGCCAGATACGTCATCGGCGCTCTGGATAAGCTCGGTGTGCCCATTGTCCAAATCGGTCAATGTCGCTGCAAGCAGCCGTCTGGCGCGTATGTTGTTTAGTTCCCCAAGAAGAGAGCTTTGCATCAATCGAGCCTCTCCACATAGACACTGATCTTGCCTCCGCAAGACAGCCCCACGCGCCATGCTGTTTCATCGGCGACATTGAACTCCAGCAGCTTCGACTGGCCGGAGGCAATCGTTTCCAGAGCCTCTTCAATGACTGCACCTTCGACACAGCCACCAGAAACCGAACCTTCAAAATGGCCCATCTCGTCGATGACCAGATGACTGCCTATGGCGCGCGGCGCCGATCCCCATGTTTCAATTACCGTGGCGATTGCAACACCCTTCCCGCTCTGCCGCCACTGCAGCGCCGCAGCCAATGGGTCACAGGTAAAACGGGAACGACACTCAGACAATTCGTCCCCCGGCATTCAGGACAGCGTCTCTTGTATCGACGTCAATTCTGGCAGCGACACCAATCGGCACATCAATGATGGGAAGTTCGCTCGCCTCGATGATATGTCTTGCCCCCACGTCGCCGGACAGAGCCGAAACAGCTTCAAAAAGCTGACGCGGCATAATCACCGGATTGCCCCGCTCGCCCTCATCGCTAACCGCGCGGATAACAGCGTTTCCATCGTGCTGCCGAAAACAGTCGACCATCCTACGAATGTGCCGCGCACTGACGGCAGGCATGTCCCCCAGATGAATCATCAGTCCATCGCAGTTCGCCGGCGCTGCAACAAGCGCAGCTTTGATCGAACTCGCAAGACCAAAGGCATAAGCCGGATTGTGCACGATAGCGACGTCAAGCCCGGCAAGCGAAGCTGCAATGTCGCCCGCCATATGGCCGGTGATGGCAATAACCCGGCCACTCTCGGCTTGCATCGCATTTTCGACAGAACGGCGCACCAGCGGCTTGCCATCAAAAATGGCGAGCAGCTTGTTCGCGCCAGCCATGCGGGAGGATTGACCAGCAGCCAAAACAGCGATCGTCACCACAAGATCGCGTTTTCTCCGGGTTTTGCCATCGCGCGGCGCAATGCGTGCCGGACTATCGAGCAACAGACCACCCACACCCATCGTGGCAATATCCCTTGGTGTGACGCTCATACCCGTCATCAGGCGATCAAGAACCCAGTCAAACCCGTTCTCCTTGATGCTTCTGGCGCAGCCGGGAGCGCCAATCACCGGCTTACCGTCGATTTCGCCAAGTACCAGCAGATTGCCAGGATCGACAGGCATTCCGACATAAGTAACTGTGCCACCAGCCTCGCGAATGGCGGTGGGGAGAACATCGTTCCTGTCCGCAACAGCCGACGCGCCGAACACAACGACCAGATCGGAAACCGCAGCTGCATTTTCGATGGCGCGCGCCATTGGCTGCGCCGCATGGGAAATTCGAAGTTCTGTTGCGACCGCCCCGAGATTCATCGTCAAACGCGCTTCGAGCGCCTGACGGGTTTTGTCCAGAACACTGGTTTTCAACGCCGGGTTTGTTCCCTGAACAAGCCCGACGGTGCGACCGCTAAAGGGTTCGACGCTCAGCATATTCTGGTCGCCGCATAGCGCAAGCACCATAGCGACGGAACTTTGGGGCACTGCATAGGGAATGATTTTGATCGTCGCAACGACTTGCCCGGCGCGTACGCGGTCAAACTCGCGCAAGGTCGCCAGCGTTATCGACGGATCAACAGAATTGACGGCATCCACAAGCGACCGGTTGACCGTGAAGACACCGGCTTCCCGTGCCAGAAAATTCACCCGCCCGGTCGTTGCAGGGGAGGAAACGGTTCCATTTGCCAAGAGCGCAGATGCAATCTCGGCCGCAGCGTCATTCTCCGCAACATCACCATCTTCCAGTTGGGCAGACGCCACGCTGTGATACCCTTCCTTGCGGAGAAACTCGATATCATGCGCCTTGAGAACATGCCCTTTGGGGAAAGTCGTTCCGCTCACAACCAGCCGATGCGCGAGAATAGCGTTCAATGCCTTGTCGAGCGGTATTTCCCCGAAAATCATCACTCCCCCTCCCCGAGCCTCGCTCGATCGCTCAAGCTTTTTCTGTAATCTGTTCCTGCAGTTGATCGAAGAATTCCAGCGCAAGCTTTTTTGCCGTGGAATCGATCAGGCGCGCGCCGAGCTGGGCCAGCTTGCCACCAACCTGCGCATCGACATCATAGACCAGCAATGTGCCTTCTTCATGCTCCGAAAGCTGGATGGCAGCGCCACCCTGTGCAAAGCCGGCCAGACCGCCCGTTCCCTTGCCGGAAATCCGGCAGGCATGGGGTGGATTCAAATCGCTCAGTTCAACCTCACCCTTGAACTTCGCCTTGACCGGGCCGATCTTGATGGAAACGACCGCCGAGAACTTGTCATCTGCATCTTGCGAAAGGCTCTCACAGCCAGGGATGCAAGCTTGCAGTGTTTCCGGATTCATCAAAAGTTCCCAAGCCTTGTCGGGCGCGCAAGGCAAAATCTGTTCGCCATTCAGCTTCATGAGTGTCCCCTGTTCCTTATAGCGCGGAGCTTCATCGTTTGTCACGGTGCGCTCCGGGTGTTTAACGATCATTCACTTGGTTTCAAATGTGTCTATTTGACAGCACCAAACGCTTTACGCGTAACCGGCGGAACGATCCCTTGCGATGAGCTTCTCATCGCGACTGGCAGGCGTTCCGAAACCGGCACCGCCCGGCGTCTTGAGATGGATCTGATCACCGGCGCGGATGACATGCTGCACCTTCTGCTGCGAGGGTGTCAGCGGCTTGCCATTGATTTCAAGAATGCCGGTTTTGCCATCCTCACCGCCGTTGATGCCGGGCGGCGCGATCAGGGTTCGCTCCGCATGGAAGCCAACCACGACGGGGCGTTCTGAGCGATATTCCAGAAGTGTTTCCTGGCCGAGACCGCCACGGTGCTGGCCCTGACCGCCTGATCCTTCCCGCAGCCGCTTGTGCATGACGCGGAAATTGGACTGCTGCTCCATCATTTCAACCGGGACGCAGGAAATATTCGACGGCCAGCTCAGCACATTATAGCCATCGCGCTGCGCCGTGCCACCGGTGCCGCCATTGAAGAAGAACTTATTGACATAGGTTTCGCCCTTTTCATTGACGCCCGATGCCTGGATGCTCCACAGCGGCGATCCGGGGCCCGCTGCCACGTGTTCAGGCACTGCCTTGCTCAGTGCACCAAACACGGCGAATGGCAGGAAGTGACCGACAAGCGTACGAGTCTGCCCGGAAGCCGGATAAGTGTGATTGAGAATGGAGCCCTCAGGCGCGATCACCTCAATAGGGCGCAACGCACCGTCATTATTGAGCATTTCCGGCGCGAGAATGCATTTGAGACCATAGACCGTCTGGGCATAGGTATAGCACAGCGCCACATTGATGGCCCGGTCGACCTGCGGCGACGTGCCAGCATAATCCACCAGAATCCCATCGCCCTCAACTTTCACCGCAATCTGAATGGTAACGGGCTCAACCACGCCATCGGTTTGCAGCTCATAGGTGTAAGTCCCGTCGGGAAAGTTGCGGATGGCATCGCGCATCGCCGCTTCCGAACGATCCAGAATTTCATCGGCCAGCCCTTCCAACTCATCAAGCTGATAATCGCTCATGAGGTCGAAGAGACGGCGTTCCATCAGCTCAAGGGCAGACACCTGCGCCCACAGATCCCCGACGACCTGATCAGGCACGCGGACATTCTTGCGCAACAAGGTGATAAAAGTCTGGTCCACCCGGCCTTCATCCATCAGCTTCAGCATCGGAACCTGAAAGCCTTCCTCGAAGACGTCGCGAATATCGGCAGTTCCGGTGCGTCCACCCATATCTGGCGAATGCGTCGTGCTGGCCGCAAAGCCCACGTGCTTGCCATTGCGGAACAGCGGCTTGGCAACTGTCAGGTCTGGAAGGTGACCCGTGCCCATCCAGGGATCATTGGTGATGAGAACGTCGCCTGGCTTCAGGCTCTCGACCGGAAAGTGATCGAGAAAATGGCGCACGGTCTTCGGTAATGTTCCGATAAAGGACGGAATGGAATCCGTCGCCTGACCGAGACACCGTCCCTGTGTATCGGTGATGATGCATGAGAAATCGTAGGATTCGCGAACGAGCGTCGAAAAGGAGCTGCGGACGAGCGCCGCAGCGGCTTCGTCGACCACCGAGACGAGACGTGTCCAGATAACTTCTAACGTCACGGCATCGAAGCGAACGGATTGTGGGGCAGGCACAACGGCCTCAAGGCGGGCAGTTTGAGCAGACATAATCATGTTCCTGTTTTTGACCGGGATCAGAGCGCATCCTAAGAAGGTTTCGACAAGATGCGCGTTAGAGCGCGTTTCGATATGATTAGATCAGATCAGCGCTTTAACTATTTGTTTTAGCGCACATTTTCTCCGAAAACCGTTTCGGGATGCGCACTCATTGATGGAGCCAGAGCAAAAGCGCCTATGCCGCGATATCGACCAGAATATTGCCACCCTGTTCGACGGTCAGCGTCCCTTCAGGGCCGACGATAAGCGTGGATTCAGGCTCTTCGACCACAGCCGGGCCCTGAATTTTCGCGCCAATGGGCAGCTTTGCGCGCTCGAATACCTGTGTTTCCACGAAATCCCTGATCTCCGGGAAATAGACCTTTCGCGTCTGCTTGACGGCCTCCTCGGTCGTTCCATTGGCAACAAGCGCACCTGTCCCGGCCATGCCGGTTGGAGCCGAAACGGTGACACGGATATTCACGATCTCGATGCGGTCGGTCGGAGGGTTGAGCGTGAACACGTCGCGATACGCCGCGCGGAAATTTTCGAGGATTGCTTCGCGGCTCTTTGCGTCATACGGACCTTCCGGCAGACTGACCACCAGCTCAAAGCCCTGACCGATATAGCGCATGTCGGCTAGGCGACGCACCGCCACCTCACGGGCATCCGGTACGGTTTCCGCAACCGTCTGGCGTGCATCGCTTTCGAGCTTCGCATAGGTCGCTTCAAGTTCGTTCCAATCGAGATCGGCCACCGGCCGTGCAATTGTCGCCACGCGGTCGACACGTGCCGGAGCAATGAGCAGACCGAGCGCAGACGCGACACCCGCTGCCGGCGGACAGACAAGGCGCTTGAGGCCGAGTTTGCGCGCAACCTGATAGCCATGCAACGGTCCGCCGCCGCCGGTGGTAACCATGACATATTTGCGCAGGTCCTTGCCGCGCTCGGCGATGTGAACACGGGCGGCACTGGCCATGTTCTCATTTACAATATCATGAACGCCCCAGGCGAGCTCACTGACCGACAAACCGGTTTCCTTCGTCAAGCCGCCGATCGCATCTCTGGCCTTATCGGTATCGACCACCATCGTGCCGCCCGCGAAGAAATCGGGGTTAAGATAGCCAAGAGCGAGATTAGCGTCGGTTACGGTTGGCATCGTACCGCCGAGCCCATAGCAGGCCGGTCCGGGACGCGAACTTGCACTTTCTGGTCCGACTTTCATCAAACCCATATTGTCTACATGTGCAATGCTGCCGCCGCCTGCGCCGATCTCGATCAGATCAATCGTAGAAATCTTGATCGGCAGGCCGCTGCCTTCCTTGAAACGGCGGGTGCGCGCGGCTTCGAACTTATAGGCAACGAGAGGCTCACCATTGTCGACAACACTGAGTTTCGCTGTTGTGCCACCCATATCAAAGGCGAGCACGTGGTTTACATCGCTGCGCTCACCGAAAAACGCAGCGGAAAGCGTGCCCGCAGCAGGTCCCGATTCCAGAAGCTGGATGGGCGTGCGGCGCGCTTCGCCAATATGGGTAAGCCCGCCGGAAGACACCATGAGGAAAAGCGGCGCGTTGACACCCATTTCGCCAAGCTGTGCTTCGAGACGCCCAAGATAGGCTACCGCCAGCGGCTTAACGTAAGCATTCGCGACAGTCGTGGAGCTTCTTTCATATTCGCGGATTTCCGGCGCAACTTCAAAGGAAGTCGTTACGAAGATGTCCGGGTAGTTCTCCTGAATGAATTCAGCAGCTTCCAACTCGTGCGTCGGATTGGCATAGGAATGCAGAAAAGAGATCGCAACCGAGGTCACACCTTCCGCCACGAGCTTGTCACAAGCGGCTTTGAGGCTGGCTTTGTCGAGTGGTGTTTCCACCGCGCCGGTCGGGGAAATGCGTTCAATCGCTTCTAATCGAAGGGTGCGCGGCACCAGTGCTTCCGGCATTTCGATGAAGATGTCGTAGAGTTCGAATTTTCGCTCGCGACCGACTTCCAGAACATCACGGAAACCCGCGGTGGTGATCAGACCCGTCAACGCGCCCTTTCGCTCGATCATGGCGTTGGTGAAAAGCGTCGTTGCATGGACCACGCGATTGATATCGGCGGAGTTGATGCCAACCTTGGCGATCATCTGACGCGTGCCTTCGATAACAGCCTTTTCCGGCTCCTCCGGCGTCGTCAGGGTCTTCATGTTGTGTTGCACACCGCGATCTGGATCAAACAGAACCAGATCGGTGAACGTGCCGCCGATATCGATACCCAATGAATATGGCATGTCGCTCTCCACTCAAAACCCGGACCGCTTGAGCCCCTTCAAGGGTCTCAGCCGGGCTGTTGTTCCCGCAGCCGTCTCGAACCTCCGAGTCCGACCGTCTCATGAATTGTTATCTTCGATTTTTATTTCGCACAAGTGTGCGAAATTAATTTTTTGCAGCTTAATGGTGCGATTTCGCAAATCGCCATTGCTGTCTCGCTCTTAGAGTACGTTTGAATCTGATTGAATCAGATTAGCGCTCTAACCCTGATAGGCGTGCTGATTGAAGACCCAGCCCTTCGAAACGAAATCTTCGCGCGCAGGCGCAAAAATATCGAGGAGGATGTGTTTTCCCTCCCCCTCGCCTTCGGTCGTATGGATCATCCGGGGAGGTATGACGCAAAGGCTTCGCGGGGCGGCGTGCAGATGCACGTCATCACGCCAGATCGTGGCATCAGGCCCCCACGGAACCCGAAGATGGTGAACAAAAGCGCCTTCAATTGCCAGCGAGCCTTGCTCGAAATCGGCGTGATCATGAGGACTCAATTTGGTGCGGTCACGAAGCCCTTCATATTCGATCCAGCTCACGCTCATGGATTGGCTTCGAACAATTTTCAGACGCGGCTTATCTGCTGGCGGCACGATGTCGTCAACCGGGATCACCTGCAACTTACCCGACGACAAACCGGTTTCGGCGACGGACAACATCCCCTCACAAGAACTATCATCATAGTCGTTCTCATTGAGAGAGGGACTATGCACCGCACCTAGCCGCAATGGAGAGAGAAGAATAATCGTGCCGCCCTTTTCGGCTTGCAAGGCGTATTGTCCGGCAGGAACGATTGCAATCGAGCGACCGGAAACCGTCGTCGTCACACCGCCAATGGTAATGATACCGCCGCCGTTTGAGGGAAAAACGGCTATTGTTTCATCGCCCGATGAACGCTGAACCCTCGCCTCATCGGCAATGGCATCCAGCCATTCAACAAGAAATGTCTTACCGCGCGCACGGGCTGTTTGCCAGCCTTCCGCCGGTGCCAAAGCGCCGTCAAACTCAACATATCCGGGCTTTCTGATGGGTGTTCCGGTCATAACTGCTTTCCAAATTTTAAGCGTCCGCCATAATGTGACTGATTAGAAGTGAGTACCTGGTCAGCCCCTTGCGGCCTCGGCGATAGCCCGCGCGCCATTCAGCACCAGCCCCTGGTCCGACCCTACGAATGCCAGTGACACCCCGTCTTCTGCGAGTGCGGCAACACTACCAGCACCAGCGCAATGGGCAGCCAGAGGTTTTCCGGCAGCCCTCGCCGCAGCGGCAACTTTCTGAAAAGCGGCTTGAACTTCGGGTGCCGTCGAACTGCCAAGGCCCATGCCCACCCCCATATCGGCCGCACCGAAAAACAGTGCATCAATACCGGGAACCGCCGCAATCTCATCGATCTCGTCGAGAGCCGAAGGATCTTCGATCTGGGCAACGACGAAAACATCCCGCTCTTCTTCCTCGAGAATCTGCGTCATGCCTCGGATGCCAAATCCGCCATAACGTGTGGTGCCGGAATAGCCCCGACCTCCTGCGCCAAACCTCGATCGCCGTGCAATCTGCTGGGCCGAGTGAAGTGAATCGACATGCGGGACAACCAAACCTGCGGCGCCCGCATCCAGGGCCTGCAAGATTGTATCGCTGCTGGCATGCGACAGACGCACCAGCGCGGGCAGACGAAGTGCGCGCGCCAACGCGAGACACCAATCGAGATCGCGGCGACCATAAGCCGAGTGCTCCGCATCAAGGCAGATAAAATCCAACCCGGCCAGGGCCAGAATTTCTACAATATCAGCCGATGGAGTCTTGACGAATGTACCCGTCAATATCCGTCCGGCTGCCGCCTTTTCCTGAATGATAGTGCGTAGGGTCAATATGGCCTCCCCCTTGATTGCTGTAGGTGGCCACCATAGCACTATTCTATTTTCGCGTAACTGTGCGATTTTATAATTTTGGCAAAGGTTCGCGCATGCGATAATACTGCATAGCGAGGGGAATGAGGAAAGACTGCCGCTTTGGCCAGGGCACGTAGCGCAGTTCGTCCTGCGTAAAGAGCGTTTCAGCCGCCTCGATATTCCCAAGCAGGCGCATGGCCGCCTTGTGCCCGAGGTAAGGCGCCATAGCGAGGCCGGAGAAACAGTAACCCGTGGCGAAATAGATGCCGTCATGTTGCCCGACATGCGGAAGCATATCGCCTGTCGCGGCGCAGCTGCCTGTCCAGGCGTAGGAAACCTCTACGTCTTCGAGTTCGGGGAAGAAATGCACCATTTCCTCTCGCAGTTTCACCGCCATTTGCGGCAGGGAGCGATGATAAAGCCCTGTTCGGCCACCGAAGATAAGGCGACCGTCATCGCTCAACTGATAGTAATTCGAATTTTTGCGATTGTCGTGATAGGTACGGTTTCCAGCACGCAGACGTGCGAGTTTCGTCCGATCAAGCGGGCGGGTCGCAATCATGAAAGCTTTAATGGGGCTCAGCCTGCGATGAAACCACGGCAGGCTTTTGCCGGTATAGCCATTCGTGGCCACCAGAACGTCATTGGCCATGACCGTGCCGCGCGTTGTGCGGACGTTAAAACCATTTTTTTCTTTTATCACCGCTTCAACACTGGTGAAGCCGGACACAAGCGCACCGGCGTCTTTTGCCGCCCTCACATGCGCCGTCGAGTAGCGGCCGGGATGAACCGCAGCGTTCTCAACAATGTGAATACCGCCGACATAACGCTCGGTCGGCAATTCGGGATGATCCGGACGCTCAAGAAAATTCACGCTTTCGCCAATGTGACGCGCGCGCAACTCCCATTCGCGAAACAGGCGATCTCGGTGGGCCTGCGTGATAGCGCCGACAACGCGCCCGCAGTTGCGAAACCCGGCGTCCAGACCAAGTGTATGAATGCGATCGATCGCGAAGTCATACACGGCGCAAAGCTCACGAAAATAAGCGACAGCCGTGTCGAGCCCTGCTGTCTCCTTCAACTGCCCGAATGAATGCTTGAAGTAACGCCCAAGCATGGCCCCGTTGCGGGAGCTGGCGCCGCCGCCCGGCTGCCCCGCGTCGAATAGGATGACAGATCGACCGGCATCCGCAAGAATTTGTGCGGCTGTCAGCCCCGTCAAACCGCCGCCCACGACCACCACATCGGCCCGCGCTGGCAGCGACGGCGCTTCTCCAGCACCTTCGCCGCTTATCAGATCGGTATTCTCCCACCACCAGGGATATTGACGCAATGTTGCCGCTTGTAACTCAGCCATTACAATTCCCAACTTGTCCTTTACGGATAAAACCGCATGATCAATTCAGTCGATTTCATATATCGCACACTTGCGCGAAAAATAATATAGACTAATGTTGACTGGCGCTGCCATAACGTCGGCGCGAGATTTCGCATGGAAAAAGCGGGAGGTAGACATGAGGCCGCTCTCACTCACCATCAACGGAAAAGCCGTACAGGTCGAAGCGGAACCACGCACATTGCTCGTTGACCTGATACGCAAACATCTCGGACTCACCGGCACGCATGTTGGCTGCGACACCTCGCAATGCGGCGCCTGCGTCGTTCATCTGAACGGGCGCTCGGTCAAATCCTGCAGCGTTCTGGCGGCAACATGCGACGGTGATGAAATCACGACCATTGAAGGTCTTGCGTCGCCCTCTGGCGCGTTGCATCCCATGCAAAAAGTCTTTGCAGATCATCACGGACTGCAATGTGGCTATTGCACCCCCGGCATGATCATGACAGCCATAAGCATAGCGAATGAGAACAAAACCCTTTCCCCGGAGGAAGTTCGCGAAGAGCTGCACGGTAATCTATGCCGCTGCACCGGCTATCAGAACATCGTCAAAGCGGTCATTGCCGGCGCTAAGGCGATGAAGCAAAGCGCCTGAAAGAAAACCGATGCAGAATTTTGAACTTCACCAGCCCACCAGCCTCGCTGAAGTATTAGCCCTGTTGGCAGAGGACGACGGTGCGAAACTTTTGGCAGGGGGACAAACGCTGGTGCCGACGATGAAGCAGGGACTGGCCATGCCGTCCGCCCTCATCTCGCTACAACGATTGCCTGAATTGCAGAATATCGGCATAACGGATGATGGCGCGATAAAAATCGGCGCCATGACGTGTCACGCCGATGTCGCGGGAAACGCACTCGTGGCTGAACATTTGCCCGGATTAGCAGCCTTGGCCGCAGGTATTGGCGACCGCCATGTCCGCAATCGCGGGACGCTTGGAGGTTCGATCGCCAATTGCGATCCGTCCGCCGATTATCCAGCGGCTCTGCTGGCACTGGGCGCCACAGTGATCACTGATCAGCGTGAAATCGCCGCCGATGCGTTCTTCCTTGGGTTGTTCACCACCGCCCTCGAAGAGACCGAAATCATCACCGGCATTCGCATTCCAACCGGAGCCCGCTTTGCTTATGCGAAGTTTTCCAACCCCGCATCGCGCTATGCTATCGTTGGCGTGGGGGTGGCAAAGACGGATGAGAGCGTGCGCGTTGCGGTAACGGGTGCCGGATCGGATGGTGTTTTCCGGTGGGAGAAGGCTGAAGAAATTCTCAAGGAAAGTTTCTTGCCGGACGCCATCAATTCGATCCTGCCGAATGTGGAATTGCTGAACAACGACATTCACGCGACTGCGGAATATAGGGCAGCACTTATCCGCGCTATGACAAAACGCGCAGTCGCGACGATTTTATCCGATTGAAGACTATGGACAGCGCGGCGATGCGCTGTCCGCTGATTGCCTATTCCCGCTCAGGGCATTTCGCCCGTCAGGCGAACCGTCTGGATCTTTGAAACATCCCGCCCGCTCGATGCAAAAGCCTTCGCAATATTGCTGGCCGCGTGCTTGAGAACCGGCAGATACTCCGTTTCCATTTGCTCCACGCTCGCGCGAGATGATGGCGCGCCGACATTGATGGCGCCGACAGGCGTGCCATCCGGCATCAGAATTGGAACTGCGATCGAAAGCAGCTGCTCCTCGAATTCGCCATTGATCAGCGTCCACCCCTGCTCCCGGATCAAAGCAAGCTTTTCACGGAAAAGCACCGGATCGGTGATAGTCATGGACGTGGAAGCCTTCAGGGGATGATGCTCCAGAAATGCATCGATCTTTTCCGGCGTCTGGTAGGCGAGCAGCACACGCCCGAGCGACGAGACGCCAGCGGGAATTCGTGTGCCGACAGAAACGGTTATGCTCTGCACAATGCGGCGCGCTTCAGCACGGGCCAGATAGACCACATCGCTGCTATCGAGAACGGCGAAGGAACAATTCTCGTGCAGGGTATCCACAACGTCTTGAAGATAGGGGCGAACCAGCTCAGGAAAACGCCAGGTCGAAAGGTAGGTATAACCCAGTTCAAGGATTTTCGGACGGGGCTCGAACATATCGCCCTCGTTCTGCAAATAGCCAAGCTCGGTCAATGTGAGCAGAAACCGGCGCGCCGCAGCCCGACTGAGATCGGTCAACGTGGCAACATCGCTTGTGGAGAGTTTCGGACGGGTCTCGGAAAAAAGCTTCAACACGTCCAGCCCCCGCGCCAGCGCGGAAACGAAGTCCGCCCGCTTGATTCCCCCCATCATGGAAGGAGCGCCGTTACTGACACGTGTTTCCTTCGGCTTTTTCGCCTTGACTGTCTTGGCCATACTTGATCACCCCTGCTTTCCGCAATTTGCCATCTTCCCGGTCCTTGCGTTCCGGTCCAATGGCGATGCCAGTCTTGTCCGCTTTATCCACATCTTATCAGCGCTCTAACAAGTCAAGACTGGAGTTCGTTGGTTTGCCAACGGGTTATCCCCGCATCGGCCATCTTCTACTAATAACGCAAATTACATTTTCGCACAATGGTGCGAATTTTGATTGACACTAACGAAACTTTGCCGCAACGTGACCACAACATATTCTGGAGAAGTGCCGTGGACGTTCTGAAAATAGAAGGCTTGCGCAAAAGTTTCGGCTCTGTCGAAGTACTCAAGGGCATCGACCTCACCGTCAAAAAAGGCGAAACTGTTGTTTTGCTCGGCTCTTCGGGTTCGGGCAAGTCCACCCTGCTGCGTTGCGCCAATTTTCTAGAAACGCCGGATGCAGGGACGATCATTCATAATGGCAAGACGATTGGACGCAAATCGCACGATAAGACGATTTACAGCGCATCCGAGCTGAAGGAAGTCCGCTCGCAGGTTGGCATGGTTTTCCAGCAATTCAACCTCTTTCCGCATCTGACCGTTGAAGGCAATGTCATGCTGGGGCTGACGCGCGTACGGAAAATGAGCCAGGAGGCTGCGCGCAAGCGGGCGCTTGAATGCCTCGACCGGGTGGGTCTGGCCGACAAGGCGCGCATGCATCCGCTTTCGCTGTCCGGTGGGCAGCAGCAGCGTGTGGCCATTGCTCGCGCCATAGCCATGCAGCCTTCCGTGGTACTTTTCGACGAACCGACCTCCGCTCTCGACCCGGAACTCGTGGGAGAAGTTCTGAATTCGATGCGACAGCTAGCAGAAGACGGTACAACGATGATCATCGTCACGCACGAACTGGGGTTTGCCTATAATGTTGCGCATTGCGTTGTGTTCCTTCACGAGGGGCGCGTTCATGAGAAGGGCGCTCCGCAGGAAGTGCTTGTAAATCCAAAGACCGACCGCATGAAAGAATTTCTCGCCAGCCATTCTCTCTTCCGCATCCCCGAACCGGTTGCAGCAGAGTAACAGGGCAAGACGGGAGGAGGTCCGATCATGCAAGGTATCGCACAAAGCGCGC
>JAEXXS010000003.1 GCA_023451915.1 Pseudomonadota bacterium
ATCAACGGAGACGACAAATGGCCGAAGACAAGACCACCAACGATATCCAGCAGGCTTTGGAAAAGCAGATCGCTGATATGCGCGGCGAGCTGAAGCGTCTTTCCCGTTCGCTTGCCGCCCAGTCCGGCGAATTCCGGGAGCGTGCAGAAGACGCGATGGATGACGTATCGGGTCGGCTGCGGAATACGGCGCAGGCTGTGCGTGATCGCGGACAAGTGGTGGCGGAAACGATACGTGAGAACCCCGGAACGGCGACCACGCTGTTCGGGACAGCCGGCATTCTCGGTATTCTGATCGGCGTCGCCATCGGGTGTGCGCTTTCGGATCGCCGCTAAAGTCTATTCTGAAACGTCCGGAACGGTTTTCGGAATATGCTTTGAGCAAGCCGATTGAAGCCGGTTTAAGGAAGGCCCGCGCCGCCCCCTCGCGCGGGCCTTCCTGCATCTATTTTCCTTTACGGCTGCTCGGCTGGCTGATAGTGCAGCGGCATCGGCAATTTTGCCACCGGTCGCAGCCTACCCGGTCAAAACAAGGACAAGAGCCAAGCGCAATGCTTGTGCTGCGCCTATAAGCGCGAAACTGGCTGCGCCGAAACTTGACGAAAGGCGCTTAAATGTCAGAAAACACGATATATTCCGGCTTGACCCAACTCGGTTCGGCCACCGGCATTCCCACCTCACCTGAAGAAGCTGTCCTCGAAAAAGTCGCCAATCCGCAGCACGGTACGCGCTATTGCGTGCGCTTTACCGCGCCGGAATTCACTTCGCTCTGCCCCATGACCGGCCAGCCGGATTTCGCCCATCTGGTGATTGATTATGTGCCAGACCGCTGGTTGGTGGAAAGCAAATCGCTCAAGCTCTTTCTGTTTTCATTCCGCAATCACGGCGCTTTCCACGAAGATTGCACTGTGACCATCGGCAAGCGTCTGGTCGATCTGCTGCAACCGGAATGGCTGCGCATCGGTGGCTACTGGTATCCGCGCGGCGGCATACCGATTGATGTCTTTTACCAGACCGGCGCAGCACCGCAGGATGTGTGGATCCCGGAACAGGGCGTGCCAAATTATCGTGGTAGAGGATGATGGAGGCCTCGCCCTGGGTTTGAACCAAGGACAGGGGAGTTTGCAGGCTCCCTGCGTTGCATTCCGCCACGAGGCCATTGCCGATCGTTCCTAGAGCGCAGAACTTGCCGACCGGTTAACGGCCTTACCCGAACCACAAGTATCAGGCAAGAATGTGAAACTTTGTGAACGCACGACAAATCAAGCGGGTCTATTGTCCTGCCTTCCACCCATACCTATTATCTGTTCCAATCCACAGCGCCTGTCCATCTCGGGAAAAATAGTATGAAACGACCCGGTATTGTCCTCTCTCTCACCTTGCTATCCGGCATCATCCTCACCGGCTGCGGCGGCGCGGGAAAGGCCGCCATGGAGACCGGCAAGAGTTTTGACCGATTCGCCTGCTTGTCCCGCAACTTTAAGGGTGAGCCGCCCTGCCCGCAGCCGGATCAGGCTCCGCCGAAGGCTCAGTAGTTACTGCCCGTGAAACAAAAGACTAAGAACCAGAAAGGGAGGCCAAAGATGGCTATTGAACCGCAAGATGTGCTCAAATTCTGGTTTTCGCCCAAGATGCGTGAAAACTGGTTCACGAAAAGCGACGCCATCGACGAAGAGATTCGCGAGAAATTTGCAGCTGCGTATGAAGATGCACGCAACGGCAAGCTCGAATCCTGGAAACAGCAACCGGAAAGTGCGCTGGCCCTGACCATTCTGTTCGACCAGTTCCCACGCAATATGTTCCGCGGCTCGCCGCGCTCATTCGAGAGCGACGGTCTGGCGCTGGATGTCACCATGCAGGCGCTCGACCACGATTTCGACCGGCAGCTTTCCGCCGATGAGCGGCAGTTTTTCTACCTGCCCTTTATGCACAGCGAAAATCTGGACCACCAGCGCCGCTGCGTGGATCTTTATGAAAAGCTCGGCGACCAATACTCACTCGGCTTTGCCCGCGAGCACCACAATATCATCGAGCAGTTCGGGCGCTTTCCGCATCGCAACAAGGTGCTAGGCCGCCCGACCACCGAAGACGAAGCCGATTTCCTCAAGGAACATGCGGGGTTCTAACTACAGCAGTCTGTAAGGCAGGATTCCCCGGCGGTCGTGATCGACCGCCAGCCTGCTTTTGAGCGGCGGCACGGCGCGCTGCACGCATTCCGCACGGTCGCAAATTCGGCATGAAACGCCGATGGGGTCAAAGGCCGACCGCGCCGTGATATCGAGACCATCCGCATAGACAAAATCATGCGCGTAGCCCACTTCGCAGCCGAGCGCGATGGCATAGCGCCGCTGCGGTGCATTGAAACCGCCTTCGCTTTTCGTGAGTTCCGTGGCCACACAGAGATAGCGGGCGCCATCGGGCGTCTCCGCCAGCTGACGAATAATCCGCCCTGGCATTTCGAATGCCTGATGCACATTCCAGAGCGGACAGGCAGCACCATAGCGCGCAAATTGCAACTTGGCGGCACTGTGTCGCTTGGTGATATTGCCTGCGCGGTCGATACGCGCAAAAAACACCGGAATGCCGCGCTGGCCCGAACGCTGCAAGGTGCTGAGACGATGCGCGACCTGCTCCAAACTGGCCCCGAAGCGCGAAGCCAACAGCTCAAGATCGTGGCGCAGCTCTTTCGCCGCCGCAAGAAACGTCTGGTAAGGCATGACCAGCGCGCCCGCGAAATAATTCCGCAGCCCGATCTTGCAGATTTCCACCGCTTCAACCGAACGAAAATCAGCCCGCTTTGCTATCGCATTGACCAGATCTTCCATTTCAAGTTCGGCGATCTGAAACGCGATCTGGAAATGGCGTGTGGAAGCAGGCGAATAAGGATTGAGATAGAGAACCCGCGCTTGCGCATCGAAGCGGCGCAGAACCGCCTCGTCTGCACCCGACCGCGCCAGCCGCACCCGGTGCCGCTCTTCCATATATTGCGGTAGCGCCACGCCGATATCCCTTCCGGGAATATCCAGATGCTCGGCAAGCTTTTCCGCAGCAACATCAATCTCATGCACATAATTGTCGATAAAATGAAAGAAGTCGCGGACTTCCTCATAGGGCGCAGGTTCGGCGGTCGACGGCGCACGTCCGAGCTGGTTATCGAGGCTCGCAAGCTGTTCGCTGTTGCGCCGATAAGCCTGATGACACGCAATCAGCGCATGGGCCAGGCCAGGTGCGTTCTGGGTGATCAGCTTCAGTTCCTGAAGGTTCGGCTTGTAATTGTCGAAGACCGGATCGGCCAGCGCCTCGGAAACCGCAGATAACAGCCGGTCATCATCGCCAAGCGAGATGGCTCCAATATCGATCTGATAGTTTTCCGCCAGCGCCAGCAGGACAGCCGCCGAAACCGGACGCTGGTTATTCTCGATCTGGTTCAGATAACTCGTTGAAATACCTAGACGTTCAGCAAAAGCCGATTGGGTCGCCTTATGCTGTTCGCGGATTTCGCGTATCTTCCTGCCGATATAGAGCTTCTTGGGTGCCATTTCGCAATTTCGCATTTTGCTGTTTGCAAATTTATAACATACACAATTGCACCTTTTCAAGCTTTTCTAGACGGCTCACAAGCGCTTTAAGCGTTTCAGAAAATGCCTATCATATCAGTTTCATAACCGACTTTCGAAGGCCGCAATAATGCAGGAACTCCTAGAACAGCTCGAAGCCCGCCGCGCCGAAGCGCGTCTTGGCGGCGGCCAGCGCCGTATCGACGCCCAGCACGCCAAAGGCAAACTGACCGCACGCGAACGGATCGAAGTGCTTCTCGACGAAGGATCGTTCGAGGAGTTCGACATGTATGTCACGCATCGCTGTACCGATTTCGGCATGGCGGAGCAGAAAGTGGCAGGCGATGGCGTCGTCACCGGCTGGGGCACGATCAATGGCCGTCAGGTCTATGTGTTCAGTCAGGATTTCACCGTTCTCGGCGGCTCGCTGTCGGAAACCCATGCCCAGAAGATCTGCAAGATCATGGATATGGCGATGAAGAACGGCGCGCCTGTCATCGGCCTCAACGATTCCGGCGGTGCGCGCATTCAAGAAGGTGTCGCCTCGCTGGCCGGTTATGCCGATGTGTTCAAGCGCAATGCCGATGCTTCGGGCGTCATTCCGCAGATTTCGGTCATCATGGGCCCTTGCGCGGGCGGCGCGGTCTATTCGCCCGCTATGACCGACTTCATCTTCATGGTGCGTGATTCGTCCTATATGTTCGTCACTGGCCCCGATGTGGTGAAAACCGTGACGAATGAAATCGTCACGGCAGAAGAACTTGGCGGCGCACGCACACACACCGCAAAGTCGTCCGTCGCTGATGGCGCTTATGAAAACGACATCGAAGCGCTGGAACAGGTGCGTATCCTGTTCGACTTCCTGCCGCTCAATAATCGCGACAAGCCGCCGGTTCGCCCGGTTCATGACGATCCATCCCGGCTGGAAATGCGGCTCGATACGCTGATCCCCGACAGCGCAACCAAGCCTTACGACATGAAGGAACTGATCCACGCGCTGGCCGATGAAGGCGAGTTCTTCGAAATTCAGGAAGCCTTCGCCAAAAACATCATCACCGGCTTCCTGCGTATCGAAGGCCAGACCATCGGCGTCGTCGCCAACCAGCCCATGGTGCTGGCAGGCTGCCTCGATATCGATTCTTCCCGCAAGGCAGCACGCTTCGTGCGCTTCTGCGATGCTTTCTCCATCCCGCTTCTGACCCTTGTGGACGTACCGGGCTTTTTGCCGGGCACCGCGCAGGAATATGGCGGCGTCATCAAGCACGGCGCAAAGCTGCTGTTCGCCTATAGTCAGGCGACGGTGCCGATGGTCACGCTCATCACGCGCAAGGCCTATGGCGGTGCTTATGACGTGATGGCTTCCAAACATATCGGTGCGGATATCAACTATGCCTGGCCGACGGCGGAAATCGCCGTGATGGGCGCCAAGGGTGCAACGGAAATTCTTTACCGTTCGGAGCTGGGTGATCCGGAAAAGATCGCCGCCCGCACGAAGGAATATGAGGAACGCTTCGCCAATCCGTTCGTGGCTGCGGAACGCGGCTTCATCGACGAGGTGATCATGCCGCATTCCTCGCGCCGCCGCATTGCACGCGCTTT
>JAEXXS010000030.1 GCA_023451915.1 Pseudomonadota bacterium
CAGCGTATCGAACTGCAAATCCGTACCCGTGCGATGGACGAAATTGCCGAGTTCGGTGTGGCGGCGCATTCGATCTACAAGGATCGCGGCAGCGCCAACAATCCGCATGCGATCTCGACCGAAACCAACGCTTATGCCTGGCTGCGCCAGACCATCGAGCAGCTTTCCGAAGGCGACAATCCAGAAGAGTTTCTGGAACATACCAAGCTGGAGCTGTTTCAGGATCAGGTTTTCTGCTTCACGCCGAAGGGACGCCTCATTGCGTTGCCGCGCGGTGCGACGCCGATCGATTTCGCCTATGCGGTTCACACCGATATCGGCGACAGCTGCGTCGGCGCCAAGGTCAATGGTCGCATCATGCCGCTGATGACCGAGCTGAAGAACGGCGATGAAGTGGATATCATCCGCTCCAAGGCGCAGGTGCCGCCTGCGGCCTGGGAATCGCTGGTCGCGACTGGCAAGGCGCGGGCTGCAATTCGTCGCGCGACCCGCTCCGCCGTGCGCAAACAATATTCCGGCCTCGGCATGCGTATTCTGGAACGCGCTTTCGAGCGTGCCGGAAAGCCGTTCAGCAAGGATATTCTGAAGCCCGGCCTGCCGCGTCTGGCGCGCAAGGACGTGGAAGACGTGCTGGCCGCCGTCGGGCGCGGCGAGTTGCCGTCCACCGACGTGGTGAAGGCCGTTTATCCCGACTATCAGGATACGCGCGTCACAACGCAGAACAACCCGGCCAAAACCGGCGAGAAGGGCTGGTTCAACATCCAGAACGCCGCAGGTATGATCTTCAAGGTTCCCGAAGGCACCGAAGGCTCTGAGGCCGACAAGGGCAAGGATCAGGAAACCCCGCCCAAGCTTGGCAAGCGTGCGCTGCCAATCCGCGGCACCAATTCCGATCTGCCGGTTCGTTTTGCGCCGGAAGGTGCTGTTCCGGGCGACCGCATTGTCGGCATTCTCCAGCCGGGCGCCGGTATCACCATCTACCCGATCCAGTCACCGGCGCTGACCGCCTATGACGATCAGCCGGAACGCTGGATCGATGTGCGTTGGGATATCGATGAGACGATGCATGAGCGTTTTCCGGCCCGCGTCAGCGTTTCTGCGATCAATTCGCCGGGCTCATTGGCCGAGATCGCCCAGATTGTCGCGGCCAACGACGCCAATATTCATAATCTCTCGATGGTGCGCACAGCACCGGACTTTACCGAAATGATCATCGACGTCGAGGTGTGGGATCTGAAGCACCTCAACCGCATCATTTCCCAACTGAAAGAAAGCGCGAGCGTCAGCGGCGCAACGCGCGTGAACGGATAGGACCAAGATGAACACCGAAGGCGTGCTTGCCGTCTTCCGCGAAGCGGGAGCGATCCTCGAAGGCCATTTCATTCTAACCTCCGGCCTTCGCAGCCCGATTTTTCTTCAAAAGGCGCGCGTATTCATGCATGCCGACAAGACGGAAAAACTGTGCAAGGCGCTGGCTGAAAAGATCAAGGCAGCCAATCTCGGCCCCATCGACTATGTGGTCGGCCCCGCCATCGGCGGTCTGATCCCGTCATACGAAACGTCGCGCCATCTGGGCGTGCCGTCGGTCTGGGTTGAGCGTGAAAATGGCGTTTTCCGCCTGCGCCGTTTCGACGTGCCGAAGGGCGCACGTGTTGTGATCGTGGAAGATATCGTGACAACGGGCCTGTCGATCCGTGAAACCATCGAATGCATGAAGGAACTCGACATCGAAGTCGTGGCTGCGGCCTGCATCGTCGACCGCTCCGCCGGTAAGGCCGATGTGGGTACAAAGCTGATCGCGCTTGCGGAATATGAAGTGCCGGCTTACCCCGCCGACAATCTGCCGCCGGAACTGGCGGCGATCCCGGCCGTCAAGCCGGGCAGCCGCAATATTTAACCGTTATTTCTGGCCGGGCGTTCTTTACAAACGGTGTATATTAAAAGACTTTCTGGCCGGATATAGTGTAAAAGTTGATGCCGCAGAGCTATTACAGCCCTGCGGTGAAATTCCCCTTTACGAGGGGCCTTTTGATTACGTAATCTCATAGGTTAATAGAAGAGTCCGATCAGTTCCCTCCGACAGGAAAATCCATCGTGGCTGTAACGTCTGTAGTTTTCGATCCGAAATCGCTTTTTCGCGCGCCTTGCGGCATCTGTGTCGACTGCGATGTGCGCCGTATGGCGGTTTGTGCTGCGCTCGACGACAGCGATCTTGGCGCGCTGGAAGCGATCATGACCTCCAGAAAGCTGGATGCAAATGAGATGCTCGTGGAGGAGGGAGAGCCGAAGGTCCGCGTCTACAGCCTGACCTCCGGCATGTTGCGCATCTATACCTCCTTGCCGGACGGACGCCGCCAGATTGCAGGCTTTCTGCTTCCCGGAGATTATCTCGGTCTTGCCGATGATGATGTCTATTCACAGTCAGCGGAAGCGGTGGTGCCTTCGATCCTGTGCGCCTTTTCCACGAAGGAGATGGAAAATCTGATGGAGCGCTTTCCAAGGCTCAAGGAAAGACTGCACCAGATGACACGGGCCGCGCTGCGCACCGCGCGCGACAACCAGCTTGTTCTGGGCCGTCTCGCGCCGGTGGAAAAGCTTGCAAGCTTCCTGCTGGTTCTATCGGCGCGCGCCGAAAAGCGCGGTGAACGCCCCAATCCGGTGCATCTGGCGATGAACCGCACAGATATTGCGGATTATCTGGGCCTTACCATTGAAACGGTCAGCCGCAGCTTCACTAAGCTCAAAAGCCAGGGCCTGATCCAGCTTCTTGACGCCAATACGGTCGAAATTCTGTCGCGCCGTTCGCTCGCAGCTGTTGCGGGCATGGATATGGAAGCACTTTAGCGCATTTCCAGCAAAAATGCGTGGCGTTTACCGGGATGAATCAGTCCACTGGACTGATTTCTGTCCGGCTTCAACACTTTCGTCTCACTCCCAATCCTCTGCTCATTCATCGTGACCCGTTGATTCAAATCAATGCGGTGCGCCGTCATGCCCTGTAATTTCTACCATCAAGATTGATGCGGCTACAAAAGGGACGGCCGCGCGGCAAATGGGGAGAAAGACGGGTGCTTTTGTGGCTGGTCACTGCAACATTGGCTGTCATTCATGCGGTCTACCTTGCCGCATCATGCCGTCCGGTCCTGCAGGCTGCAACGCCGGTTCCGGTATTGGCTCAGCCATTCGCACTGGCCGAGCTTCACCAGTCCGCGCGCCGCGCGAGGTGGGTGCACCATGCATGAAGAAGCGATAAAGCGTTACGCCGCACTTGCCGTTCCGCGCTATACGTCCTTTCCGACGGCTGCCGATTTCGCTCTCTTCCAACCCGAAACCACCCATCGCTGGCTTCGCCAGATTGGCCCGGCAGAGGGTATCTCGCTTTACATCCATGTGCCTTATTGCAAACAGCTCTGCTATTATTGCGGCTGTCACGCCAAGGTGGCGATACGCGACGATGTCGTTGAGAGTTTTTATCATTCGCTTTTGAACGAAATAGAGACGGTCGGGCAGGTGCTGACCGCTCGCCCGCGCGTCACCCATCTGCACTGGGGCGGCGGAACGCCATCGATCCTCAGTTCCTCCCAGTTTCTGGAAATCATTACGGCTCTGCGTTCGGTGTTCGAGTTCTCGCAAACGATGGAACACGCCATCGAGCTTGATCCGCGTTCGGTTACGCCGGACCTTGTCAGGACGCTGGCTTTCATGGGCGTCAACCGCGCGAGCCTCGGCGTTCAGGATATCGATATTCGTGTGCAGAAGGCCATTGGCCGGGTGCAGATGATGGAAACCGTATCGGAAGCTACATGGCTTTTGCGCGGCGAGGGGATCGAAAAGATCAATTTCGACCTCATCTATGGTCTGCCGCTCCAGACGGTGGAAAGCGTGCGTCGCACCTGCGAAACGGTTGCCTCGCTCCGTCCGGATCGTGTTGCCTGCTATGGTTATGCGCATCTGCCGCAGCGGCGGGCCAATCAACGCCTGATCGATCCGAGCCAGCTGCCCGACGCCGAAGAGCGCTTTGCGCAGTCGCGTGTGGTGGCTAAATGTTTTTCCGCTCTCGGTTACGAGCCGGTGGGTATCGATCACTACGCCTTGCCGGACGATGCGCTGGCCGTTGCCACCCGCAAGGGTCTGCTACACCGCAATTTCCAGGGCTATACGACGGACAGAAGCCAGACGCTGATCGGTTTTGGACCGTCCGCCATTTC
>JAEXXS010000034.1 GCA_023451915.1 Pseudomonadota bacterium
CCCGACGGTTCAGAAGAATAAAACTATAGCGGTTTTGATAATTCGGTCTAATTTGGAAATGCTGCATTTCGCAAAACGTAATTCATAATATTACTGAGGGCGTATGAAGACACAGATGGATCTGACGACTGCGCCAATCAATCAAGCGCTGTTGCTCTTCGCCTTACCGACGCTTGGATCGTCGATCCTGCAATCTGCAAACGGTTCCATAGATACAATCTGGATCGGCCATTTACTCGGAACGAATGCGCTGGCCGCCACGACCAACGGCAATCTCGTCATGTTCCTGCTGACAGCCTTCGTTTTTGGCTTCGGCATGGCATCGACCATTTTGATCGGGCAGTCTTTCGGACGCCGCGACCTTGAAACCGCGCGCGCCATCACCGGTACCACACTTGGCGCTTTCGTGCCGATCAGCATCCTTGTTTCCATTGCAGGCTGGTTTCTGGCGCCGCATGTGCTGACATTGCTTGGCACGCCAGAAGTCATCGCGCCGCTGGCTCGCGCCTTCCTGCAAGTCACCTTCGTTGCCATGCCCGCCATCCTCATGCAGACAATCCTCATGATGGCGCTGCGCGGCAGCGGCGACTCCATCACGCCTTTGATCTTCATGGGGCTGGCGGTTGTGCTCGATATCGTCTTCAATCCCCTGTTCATCCTTGGGATTGGCCCAATCCCGCCCTTGGGCATATCCGGCTCGGCGCTTGCCACCGCGGTTGCAAACTATATCAGCCTCGCCGCCATGTTGTTCTACATCTATCGCAAGGATCTTCCTTTGCGATTGAAAGGCGAGGAACTGCGGTTTCTTATACCAGACCTCCAAGTGCTGAAACTCATCTTCAGCAAGGGGTTGCCGATGGGAATCCAGATGATCGTGGTTTCGAGCGCGATGCTGACGATGATGCGTCTGGTCAATCAGGAAGGCGTCGATACGACCGCTGCTTTTGGGGCAACCCAGCAGTTGTGGACCTATGTGCAGATGCCCGCCATGGCGCTTGGCGCGGCGGTGAGCGCCATGGCGGCGCAGAACATCGGCGCCGGCAACTGGGACCGCGTCAGCAGCATCACCCGCATCGGTGTGCTCTATGCAATCCTGATGACCGGTGTTCTGGTCGTGCTGCTGCTCATTGCCGACAGGCAGGCGATGGAGATATTTCTCGGCGCTGACAGTTCTGCGATCCCGATTGGCCAGCATATCGGCAAGATGGCGACCTGGGGCTTCATCGCTTTTGGCGTCTCCATGGTTCTCTTCGGAACGGTTCGCGCCAATGGACAGGTGATCTGGCCGCTCATTATTCTTTTCGTATCGATGTATCCGGTTCGGCTGGGCCTTGCGGTGGGCTTGCGGCAATGGCTAGGCGTCGATGCGCTGTGGCTGAGTTTTCCGGTCGCCATGCTGTCCACCATGCTCATGGCAGGCGTTCTTTACCTTCGCGGGAACTGGCGCGAAAACAAGTCGATGCGTGTTGATAAATACGAGCAGGAAAACGTCGTCGCTTCAACGTCTCAGACGGCGGAAGCAGCGCCCCCCACCAACGCTTTGGCGCCGAACGCGCCGACTGTCATGGAGGGCAGCCCTACCGGCGCACGGTAAAACTCAACGCGCTCTCGCCTTTGGTTTCGGTGACTGCACATATCGGTCGGATACGTTGAAAACAATGCAAAATTACCGGTGCTGACCTGTTGCAATCTTCGTTTTGTTGGTTCATATAGCGCGTGCCTGACGGAACGGTTCTTAATTGAATCGACTGGCGCGAGCGGGTGTAGCTCAGGGGTAGAGCACAACCTTGCCAAGGTTGGGGTCGAGGGTTCGAATCCCTTCGCCCGCTCCAGTTTCCAGCAAGGCATTATCAAAATCCCGGCTTCGTCCGGGATTTTTGCTTTTGAGCGGTCTGGTCTGCTTCTAGAGCGGTTCCGGTTAAAACGGAATCGTGGAACCGCTCTATCTATTTGTTTTTACGCATTATCCGACGCAAAACCGCTTCGCACTTTTGCTGGAAATGCTCTAATCACCCACAATAGACTCAGTTGTTTCTCAGGAACTTGAACGGAACGCCGGAGATGAGCGCCTTCACATAACGCGGCTTTTGATAATAGCCGTTGAGCGACACGCGCGGCAATCTCATGAGGGATTGAAGGCTACCACAGTTCAACACGGCCGGCTGGGTAGTAACCCCAACCGCAAACCCCGCCTCTGCAACCGCAGCCGCCTCTCGCTCGCCAACTGCTGTCGGCCAGCCATAAGGATAGGAGAATGAGAGCGGTCGCCGCCCGACATAGTGTTCTACTGCTGCGGCAGAGCGTTCTATCTCTTGATGCAGTCTGTCGTTGCTCACGCGACGCAGATTGACATGGTTGACCGTATGTGCGCCAAAATGAACCAATGGGTCTTTCGCCAGCAAGCGTAACTCGCCTTCATCCATCACCAGATCGTCAACAATCGCTGATGGCGACACGCCGTGGAGCTCAGCTGTCGTGTCTATCCGGCGCACAGCTTCGTCTTCGTCGAGGGCTTTAACAAAGTCTGTGAGCCGGTCAAAGGCTGCCAGCTTTTCGTTGAGAGTCTTTGAGCGAACATCCTCCATCCCGCTGCCAAAATCGAACGCGAAGCGCGAAGCCTCACGCGTCAAGGCTTCGGCCGTTTCCCACCATGCGCTGCGCTTGCGTTCCACGAAGCCCGGATTGATGAAGATTGTGTAGGGGATGGCGAACTTCGCGAATAGGGGCGCTGCGAAGGTGGCATTGTTGCGATAGCCGTCATCAAGGGTGAACGCCACGACCCTGCGCCTGTCGGCCTTATCAGCAAGTAAGGCAGGCAGTTCATGCAAATGAACGGGTATTAGCCCCTCGTCGATTACGGTACTGATCGCTTCTTCCAGAAACTCCGGTGTGACCGACAGATGTGCA
>JAEXXS010000051.1 GCA_023451915.1 Pseudomonadota bacterium
GCCGCCATAGCTCTTGCGGACATTATCAAGAACGATCTTGCTCATTATTTTTCCGTTTCCACGAGACCTTTGACGAACCAGCGCTGCATCAGCACGACAACGAGGATCGGCGGGATGATGGCCAGAATTGCCGTTACCATGACATAGTTCCACGGGGTGGAAGCGTCGGCCCAATCGACCATGCGGCGCAGACCGATGATGATGGTGTTCATTTTCGCGTCATTGGTAACGAGCAGCGGCCAGAGATACTGGGTCCATCCGTAAATGAAGAGAATGACGAAGAGCGCCGCGATATTTGTCTTCGACAGGGGCAGGAGAATGTCGCGCATGAAGCGAAACGGTCCTGCATTGTCGATACGGGCAGCTTCGACCAGTTCTCCCGGAATGGTGAGGAAGAACTGCCGAAACAGGAAGGTCGCGGTCGCCGACGCCATCAGGGGCAGTGTCAGCCCTGCATAGGTATCGATCAGTCCAAGATCGACGATGACCTTGTAGGTGGGCAAAATGCGCACCTCGACCGGCAGCATGAGCGTTACAAAAATCATCCAGAAGAAGAACATGCGCAGCGGAAAGCGGAAGAAGACAATCGCGAAAGCCGACATGAATGAAATGATGATCTTACCGACGGCAATCGCCATCGCCACGACGAAGGAGTTCCACAACAGCCTTTCCAGACTGACGCCGACAACGCGCTCCACGCCGCCGAATATGGCTTCATTATAGTTCTCGACAAGATGATTGCCGGGCAGGAGCGAGATGGGCGGGCGGATGATTTCCGAGGAACTCATCGTCGAGGCGATGAAGGTGTAATAAATCGGAAAGGCGACGATGATGATCCCGATGATCAGGATCAGGTGGCCGATCAGATTGGATATGGGGCGTTTTTCGATCATGGCCGCCTCGCTTACGAATAATGCACGCGCTTCTCGACGAAGCGGAACTGGAAGGCCGTCAGGGCGATGACGATGGCCATCAGGATGACCGACTGGGCCGACGACGAGCCGAGGTTCAGATTAACGAAACCGTCATTATAGACCTTGTAGACCAGCGTTTCCGTGGCCTTGGCAGGGCCGCCGCCGGTGACGGCGTGGATGATGCCGAACGTGTCGAAGAAGGCATAGGTCGTGTTGACCACCAGTAGGAAGAATGAAGTTGGGGCCAGCAGCGGAAACACGATGGTCCAGAAGCGCCGCGCGCCGCGCGCGCCGTCAATAGCCGCCGCTTCGATCAACGACTTAGGAATTGCCTGCAAGCCTGCGACAAAAAACAGGAAATTGTAAGAAATCTGTTTCCACGCGGCTGCGAAAACGACAAGGCCCATGGCCTGATTGCCATCCAGAAGCGGGTCCCATGCAACACCGTTGCGGCGCAAGATATATGCAAGTGTGCCCATCGCCGGATTGAACATGAACAGCCACAGCATGCCGGCGACGGCTGGCGCGACCGCATAGGGCCAGATCAACAATGTGCGATAAAGGGTCTTGCCGCGGATGACGCGGTCGGCCGCAGTTGCCAGCAACAGGGCAGCACCCATGGCGAGAAGTGCGGTCAGGACGTTGAAGACAATCGTGACCCTGAAGGAATGCAGATAATTCGGGTCCGAAAGAACCGCGCTGAAATTTGCCAGTCCCACGAAGGTGGATTTCAGGCCGAATGCGTCTTCACGCATGAAGGACTGATAGATGGCCTGACTGGCGGGCCAGAAGAAGAATACCAGCGTCAGCGCGATTTGCGGCGCCAGCAGGAAATAGGGCAAGATCTTGTTGGGAAAGGTGACTTTCTGCACGGCGATTTCCTTGCAGGAAACAAAGCCGCCTGCTCGATTTCGAGCAGGCGGCATTGCTTGATTTAAAACTTATTGCGCGGCTGCAATCGCTTCGTTCGCACGCTTGACGGCGTTTTCAAGCGCGGTCTTAGCGTCCTGCTTGCCGCCGAGCATGGCTTCGAACTCTTCGTTCAGGATGTCACGCACCTGTGGCAGGTTGACGAGGCGCACGCCCTTAGAGTTTTCGGTCGGTTCCTTGCCCATCATCTGCAGGATCGGCGTTTCGCGACCCGGATTCTTTTCGTAAAAATCCGACTTCTTGGTTTCTTCGTAAGCAGCCAGCGTTACCGGCAGATAGCCGGACTTCTCGTGCAGCTTGACCTGAATCTTGGTCTGCGAGAGGAAGTTGAAGAACTGTGCAATGCCCTTGTACTGATCGTCGCTCAGACCAGCGAAAACCCAGAGAGCCGCACCACCGGGGATGGTGTTCTGGGGGCCATGACCTTCATAATAAGGAAGCTGGCCGATACCATAATTGATGCCGGACTTGACCACATCGCCGAGACCACCGGACGATTCCGTCAGCATCGCGCATTCGCCCGAGGTGAAGAGCTGCTTTGCTTCCGATGTACGTCCGCCGTAACGGAATGCGCCATCCTTGGCGAGATCGGCAATCGACTGGAAATGCTGGATATAAAGCGGGGAGTTGATTTCCAGCTTCACATCGGTGCCGCCGAGGCCGTTTTCGTTGGTGCCGTAAGGAACGTTGTTCCAGGCTGCGAAATTTTCGGTCTGAATCCAGGTCAGCCAGGTGGAGGTGAAGCCGCAAGGTGCTGCGCCGCTCGTCTTGATCTTCTTGGCGGCTTCAAACACTTCCGGCCAGGTCTTTGGCGGGTTGTTTTCGTCCAGACCGGCCTTCTTGAAGGCATCCTTGTTGTAATAAAGGATCGGCGACGAGGAATTATACGGGAAGGACAGCATGGTGCCGTCCGGCTTGGAATAATAAGCGACGATACCGGGCAGATATTGCGACTTGTCGAACTTGAAGCCGCCTTTTTCCAGCACTTCGGCTGCCGGAACCACGGCACCTTCTGCACCCATCATCACGCCGCTGCCAGCGTCGAAGACCTGAAGAATTGCCGGCGGCTGCTTGGAACGGAACGCGGCGATGCCAGCATTCAACGTTTCAGGGTAGCTGCCCTTATAGACCGGAACGATCTTGTAATCGCTCTGGCTTTCGTTGAACTCCTTGGAGAGTTCGTTGATCATTTCGTTGTTGGCGCCGGTCATACCGTGCCACCAGGACAATTCGGTCTGGGCAAAGGCCTGCGAACCGATGGAAAGAGCAAGAACGCCCGTGAGCGCGGAAGTCGTGATCAGACGGGTAAGCATGTTTCCTCCTCATGCTGCGTGGCTGCATTCAGGCTTAGCCGATCCCGGCATGTCCGGTTTCCGCAACCCTGTTTTTAGGTAGCGCTTATATGAATGCAATTTTTTGTGAAGGATCAACCTTCGATTTTCCCAATGCCAGAGTAAACCCGAAAATAGTAGTCTTAAAAAAGAAAAAAATCGAAAGCCCCGCGAAAAATTGTGAAGGGCTGTGGATTATTTGCGGGAACTTTACGAGGTTACAGGAGACAGGTGACCCTGTCTTGAGCAAAAAATAAAGGAGGCCCGAAAAGGCCCCCTCGATACTTTGCC
>JAEXXS010000060.1 GCA_023451915.1 Pseudomonadota bacterium
CCGGCAGTTCAAGGCCGCTCCGCGCCTGCTCGCCAGCGCATCGGGTATGTATTACACCGACACGGACGGCAATCAGGTTCTCGACGGGACGGCTGGTCTGTGGTGCTGCAATGCCGGTCATGGCCGCAAGCGGATCACCGAAGCCGTTGAGCGCCAGATTTCCACGATGGATTTCGCGCCCACCTTCCAGATGGGCCACAATATCGCGTTCGATTTCGCCGAAAAGCTCGCGGCCATTGCGCCGGGTGGTCCAGCGGCAAAGCTCGACCGCGTGTTCTTCACCAATTCCGGTTCGGAATCGGTCGATACGGCGCTGAAGATCGCCATCGCCTATCAGCGCGCCATCGGTCAGGGCACCCGCACCATCGTTCTGGGGCGCGAAAAGGGCTATCACGGCGTTGGTTTCGGCGGCATTTCGGTTGGCGGTCTGGTCAACAATCGCCGCGTCTTCCCGCAGATCCCTGCCGACCATATGCGCCACACGCTCGACATTGAGCGCAATGCCTTCTCGAAGGGCCTGCCTGCGCATGGCATTGAACTGGCGGACGATCTGGAACGTCTGGTTCAGCTGCACGGCGCGGAAAAGATTGCCGCGGTCATCGTTGAACCAATGTCGGGCTCGGCTGGCGTCATCCTGCCGCCCAAGGGCTATCTAGAGCGCATCCGCGCCACTGCCGACAAATACGGCATTCTGCTGATCTTCGACGAAGTCATCACCGGTTTCGGTCGTCTCGGCACGCCATTTGCGGTCGATTATTTCGGCGTTGTTCCAGACCTCGTCACCACCGCCAAGGGCCTGACCAATGGCGCTATTCCGATGGGCGCGGTCTTTGCAAGCCGCAAGGTGCATGACGGATTGATGACCGGCCCGGAAAACGCCATCGAGCTCTTCCACGGCTACACCTATTCCGGCCATCCGGTCGCCTGCGCCGCGGGCCTTGCAACGCTGGAAGTCTACGCCGAAGAAGGCCTGCTGACCCGTGGTGCGCAGCTTGCCGATCATTGGCAGGACGCGCTGCATTCGCTGAAGGATGCACCGAATGTCATCGACATCCGCAATCTCGGTCTCGTCGGCGCCGTCGAGCTGTCGTCGCGCAAAGACGCACCGGGCGCACGCGCTTATGACGTCTTCGTGGATTGCTTCAAGAAGGGCCTGCTGGTCCGCGTCACCGGCGATGTGATTGCATTGTCGCCGCCGCTGATCGTGGAAAACGAACAGATCGACACGATCGTTTCGGTTATCCGCGATGCCCTGAAGCGCGCCGCATAAAAGGTTCAACCCATGCGCGGTGTGATCACCACCCAGATCACGCCGCCACTTGGCCGCCGCTTCCATTGCGGCGGCTTTTTTCTTAGAGCATTTCCAGCAAAAGTGCGTAGCGCCTCCGCGGGGAAATCAGTTCACTGGACTGATTTCTGATCCCGCCTCGATGCGTAGGATAATGCGTGAAAACAAATGGATAGAGCGGTTCCGACGATTCTGTCAAAATAGGAACCGCTCTAGCGAGGTCAGCCCTGCGAGGGCGTGAACTTCGCCACCAGCGCATGGCTGTCGCCGGGATAGGTGAAGCGTACATGCGTCACCGGCAGGTCGGCATTCCATGTCTGGCGTTCGATCACCAGACAGGGCGAGCCGGGCGCTATATCGAGCAGAGCGGCGTTTTCCGGCGAAGCCGCGATGGCGCGAATGGAGTGCTGCGCGCTGCTCCAGGGCACGCAGGCCACAAGCCACGGACCGGGCGAATGTTCGGAAAAATCCGCCCCCGCCGCATCCGGCACAGCAGCCAGATTGATGATGCGTTCTTCCAGCGCGAAAACCCGCTGTCCGGCGTGATGACGGCAGACCAGATCGATGATCTGCGTGTGGCGCGGAATATCGATTTTCTGCGCATCGGCTGGTCCGCTCAGACGGTCCCAGCGCTTCAGCAATTCGAACCGGTAGGGCGCGCCGAGCGCCGCAACCTCGTCGCGAATATCATGGATTTCGAGAATGGCGGCCTGCGAGCGCGGGAATGAGACGAAGCTGCCGGACTTGCGCTTGCGTTCGATCAGCCCAGCCTTGGCAAGCTGCGTCAACGCCTTGTTGACCGTCATGCGTGAGCAGCCATATTGTTCGGTCAGCTCGTGCTCGAACGGGATACGGTACCCCGGCGCCCATTCTCCCGACAGGATGCGCGATTCAATATCGTCCAAAATACGCTGATGCAGTGAAAGCACCGGCCCGTCTTTTGCCGCTGAACCGCCATCCGCCATGCCATGTCCCCTTGTTTTGCGTCAGGCGAGCAACTCGCCTATTGCCTTCTGGAAAGCACGCTCGGCCTCATCGCGCAAGCGGTGACGTCCGCCCTCCACCTGTTTCACGCCGCGCACCCACACATCATTGACCTGCGCGCGACCGGCAAAAATCCAGCCATCCAGCACGGCATCGCCCTTGGCGTGTGGCAGACGCCCGGTATTCAGCGCGACAAAATCCGCCGAAGCACCAGGCTTCAACCCGTCATCGGCCCGACCCATCGCGACATTGCCGCCGCGCACCGCACCGTCAAACAGGGCGCGACCCGTGGAAGCTTCACTCTCGGCCAGCACATTGCGGGCGCGATGGTGCAGACGCTGCGAATATTCCAGCTGCCGCAACTCGTCGCCAATGCCGATCAGCACATTGGAATCCGAACCGACACCGAATTGGCCCCCCGCCTCCACAAACACCGTTGCATTGAAGGTTCCGTCACCAAGATTGGCTTCCGTCACCGGGCAAAGACCGGCAATCGCCCGGGCCTTAGCCATGCGCCGGGTTTCGTCGTCCGTCATATGGGTTGCGTGGATCAGGCACCAGCGCGAGGACAGGTCCTGATTGTCGAGAAGCCACTCGACCGGACGCTTGCCCGACCAGGCAATACTGTCTTCCACTTCCTTCACCTGTTCGGCCACATGGATATGCACCGGCGCGTCGGGCAGAAGCTTCGTCACCTGATTGAGTTCATCCGGCGTTACGGCGCGCAGGCTGTGCGGGGCGACGCCCAGAACCGCGCCGTCGAAACCGGCCAGCGCTCGGCTGCAGCCTTCGATCAGCCGCGCAAACCGGTCCGGATCGTTGATGAAACGGCGCTGGCCTTCATTGGGCGCGCTACCGCCGAAACCCGCATGCGCATAGAAAACCGGAAGCAGCGTCAGGCCGATGCCTGCCGCCTTTGCCGCGCTCACAATGCGGTCGGCCATTTCGGAGAGATTGGCGTAAGGCGCGCCGTCGCGGTCATGATGCAGATAATGAAACTCGCCGACGCGGGTGAACCCGCCCTCCAGCATATCGACATAAAGCCGCAGAGCCACCGCTTCCGCCTGTTCGGGCGACATGGTGAGCGCGAATTTGTACATGATCTCGCGCCAGCTCCAGAACGAATCGGCTGACGGCCCGCGCCTTTCGGCAAGCCCCGCCATCCCGTACTGGAATGCATGGCTGTGCAGGTTCGGCACGCCTGCAATAATCGCCGCGTGGCGCTCATCCCCGGCTTCGGCAGCCTTATCCGCCTCAAGCGAGGCGATCTTTCCACCGGCGATACCAATGCGGACATTTTCCGCCCAGCCAGTCTCGAGAAGCGCCTGACCGGCATGTATAAAACGCAATTCAGGTCCGGCTGCTGACATGAAAATCATCTCCTCGAATGTTCCCGCGCATTTTTTCTCTTGGCTGCGCCTCTGATATGTATATACATTATAGAAAAACAGGGGAAGCGAGAAAACGCTCATGCTCAATAATTCAAGCACCGTTTTCATCAATGCGCGCATTGCGACGCTGGAGGAAGACGCAGACGGCCTCGGTCTTATCGAGAACGCAGCATTAGCCGTCAAGGACGGCAAGATTGCCTATGTCGGCCCGCAATCGGCTCTGCCGGAAAACTATGCGTCCTTTGAGAGAATCGATTGCGAAAACCGGCTGATCACGCCCGGCCTTGTCGATTGTCACACCCATCTCGTCCATGCCGGAAATCGCGCGCATGAGTTCGAGTTGCGCTTGCAGGGCGCTTCCTATGAGGAAGTCGCCCGCGCCGGTGGCGGCATTGTTTCCTCGGTCAAGAACCTGCGTGCCGCCAGCGAAGACGATCTGGTGCGCGAAACCCTGCCGCGTCTTGATGCGCTGATTGCCGAAGGCGTCACCACGGTTGAGGTCAAATCCGGTTACGGTCTCGACCGCGACAGCGAAATCAAGTCGCTGAAAGCCGCGCGTCGGTTGAGTGAAGAACGCGACGTGGCGATCCGCACCACTTTCCTTGGCGCACATGCGCTGCCGCCGGAAATGAATGGCGACAAGGCCGCCTATATCGGCCGCATCATCAACGACATGCTGCCCGCCATCGCAGCCGAACACCTGGCCGATGCGGTGGATGGTTTCTGCGAGGGCATCGCCTTTCTGCCCGATGAAATCGCCCGCGTGTTCGATGCGGCCAAGGCCCATGGCATTCCGGTCAAGCTTCACGCCGACCAGCTTTCCAATCTGCATGGCGCAGCCCTTGCCGCCTCCTATGGCGCATTGTCCGCCGACCATCTTGAATATACCGATGCAGACGGCGCTGCCGCCATGGCCAAGGCCGGAACCGTCGCCGTGCTGCTTCCCGGCGCTTATTACTTCATCCGCGAAACGCAAAAGCCGCCGGTCGAAGCCTTCCGCGCAGCGGGTACAAAAATGGCGCTCGCGACCGACAACAATCCGGGCACATCGCCGCTGACCTCGCTGCTGCTCACCATGAATATGGGCGCGACGCTGTTTCGCATGACGGTGGATGAATGCATCGCAGGCGTCACCCGCGAGGCAGCGCGGGCCTTGGGCATTCTCGATCAAACCGGAACGCTCGAAGTCGGCAAGGACGCTGATCTCGCCATCTGGAATGTCGAGCGCCCCGCCGAACTCGTCTATCGCATCGGCTTCAACCCGCTGTGGAAGCGGGTTTTCAAAGGCCGCATCTAACGATCCGCAACGGAGCCTTTCATGACCATCATCCTCAAGCCCGGTTCTGTCCCGCTTGAAACGCTGGAAACCATCTATCGCGATGTGGTTGCCGTGCGCATCGACCCCGCATTTCACGCCGGGGTCGAAAAGGCCGCTGCGCGCATTGCGGAAATCGCATCTGGTGACGAGCCGGTTTACGGCATCAATACCGGCTTCGGCAAACTCGCCTCGATCCGCATTGCGCCCGGCGATGTGGCGACGCTCCAGCGCAATCTGATCCTGTCGCATTGCTGCGGCGTCGGCGACGCATTGCCGGAAAATATCGTGCGCCTCATCATGGCGCTGAAGCTGATTTCACTTGGTCGCGGCGCGTCCGGCGTGCGGCTTGAAGTCATCACGCTTCTCGAAGACATGCTGGCAAAAGGCGTGATCCCGATGATCCCGGAAAAGGGGTCCGTCGGCGCGTCGGGCGACCTTGCGCCGCTCGCCCACATGACGGCGGCCATGATCGGTGAAGGCGAAGCCTTCTATCAGGGCGAGCGCCTCTCCGGCGCAAAGGCGCTGGAAAAGGCCGGCCTGAAGCCGGTCGTGCTTGCCGCCAAGGAAGGGCTGGCGCTGATCAACGGCACGCAGACATCGACGGCCCTCGCACTGGCGGGTCTGTTCCGCGCTCATCGCGCAGCGCAGACGGCTCTGATCACCGGCGCATTGTCCACCGATGCGGCCATGGGGTCGGACGCGCCGTTCCACGAGGAAATCCACACATTGCGCGGTCATAAGGGCCAGATCGATGCGGGCCGGGCATTGCGCGCCCTGCTCGACGGTTCGGTCATTCGCCAGAGCCATCTTGAAGGCGACCAGCGCGTGCAGGACCCCTATTGCATCCGCTGCCAGCCGCAGGTCGATGGCGCTTGCCTCGACATTTTGCGACAGGCCGCCCGCACGCTGGAAATCGAAGCCAATGCGGTGACCGACAATCCGCTGGTTCTCTCGGACGGACGCGCCGTATCGGGCGGCAATTTCCACGCCGAACCGGTCGCTTTTGCCGCCGACCAGATTGCGCTTGCCGTTTGCGAAATCGGCGCAATCGCCCAGCGCCGCATTGCGCTGCTGGTCGATCCCGCACTGTCGTTTGGCCTTCCCGCCTTCCTCGCCCGCAAGCCGGGGCTCAATTCCGGCCTGATGATCGCAGAAGTCACCTCCGCAGCGCTGATGAGCGAAAACAAGCAAATGGCGCATCCGGCCTCCGTCGATTCCACGCCGACCTCGGCCAATCAGGAAGACCATGTGTCCATGGCCTGCCATGGCGCGCGCCGCCTGTTGCAGATGACGGCCAATCTCAATGCAATCATCGGCATCGAAGCGCTGACCGGCGCGCTTGGCGTCGAGCTGCGCGAACCGCTCACCACCAGCCCGGAACTCACAAAGGTTATCGCCGTGTTGCGTCAGCACGTGCCGACGCTGGAAGACGACCGCTATATGGCTGACGACCTCAAGAATGCCGCCGATCTGGTGGCGGACGGTGCGCTTGCCGCTGCGGTTTCGAGCGGCAACCTGCCTGCGTTGGAGGCCTGATCATGAACCCGTTCGAAATTCGTCAGGGAACCTCGCCCGTCATTCTCGGCCTGCCGCATACCGGAACCGATGTACCGCCGGATATTTTTGCGCGGCTCAACGACAATGGCCGGATTCTCGCCGACACCGACTGGCATATTCACACGCTTTATGACGGCCTGATCGAGGGCGCGACCATGGTGCGTGCAACCTTCCATCGCTATTGCATTGACGCCAATCGCGATCCGGCGGGCGCAAGCCTTTATCCGGGGCAGAACACCACGACGCTGATCCCCGAAACCGACTTTGACGGGCTTTCGATCTGGAAGGATGGAGAAACGCCGACGGAAGCCGATATCGCCGACCGCATCGCGCGTTTTCACAAGCCCTATCACGAAGCGCTCGCCGCCGAGATCGAACGCGTAAAGGCGATCCATGGCGTCGCCATCCTCTATGACTGCCATTCGATCCGCTCGCATATTCCGTTCCTGTTTGAAGGCAAATTGCCCGATTTCAACGTTGGCACCGATATGGGCAAGACCTGCGATCCGAAGATTGAGGCTGCGGCTGTCGACGTGACCAGCCGCGCGGATGGTTACACGTCGGTCCTCAATGGCCGTTTCAAGGGCGGCTGGACGACCCGCCATTACGGCAAGCCGGAAACCGGCGTTCACGCCATCCAGATGGAGCTTGCCCAATCGACCCATCTTGCGACCGAAGCTGTTCCTTTCGCCTATGACGAGGCCAAGGCGGACAGGCTGCGCGTCCATCTCAAAACCCTTTTGCAGCGGCTGGAAAAGCTTGCGCACGACCTGAAATCCTGAGGAGAACACCATGTCGAACCCACGCCACAATGAGCGCGAAGTGCGAGCGCCGCGCGGAGACGAACTCAACGCCAAGAGCTGGCTGACCGAAGCGCCGCTGCGCATGCTAATGAACAATCTCGACCCCGATGTGGCCGAGCGCCCGCATGAACTGGTCGTCTATGGCGGCATCGGTCGCGCCGCCCGCACATGGGATGATTTCGACAGGATCATCGCGACCCTCAAGACGCTCAACGAAGACGAAACCCTGCTGGTGCAGTCGGGCAAGCCGGTTGGCGTTTTCCGCACCCACAAGGATGCGCCCCGCGTTCTGATCGCCAACTCCAACCTCGTGCCGCATTGGGCGACCTGGGATCATTTCAACGAACTGGATAAGAAGGGTCTTGCCATGTATGGCCAGATGACCGCCGGTTCGTGGATCTATATCGGCGCGCAGGGCATTGTTCAGGGCACCTACGAAACCTTCGTCGAAGCCGGTCGCCAGCATTTTGGCGGCAACCTCACAGGCAAGTGGATTCTGACCGGCGGGCTTGGCGGCATGGGCGGCGCGCAGCCCTTAGCGGCGGTGATGGCAGGCGCCTGCTGCCTCGCTGTCGAATGCGACGAAACCCGCGCCGATTTCCGTCTGCGCACCCGCTATGTCGATGAAAAGACCCACAGCCTCGATGACGCTTTGGCCAAAATCGACGCCTGGACCAAGGCAGGCGAGGCAAAGTCCATCGCGCTTATCGGTAATGCGGCCGAAATCTTCCCGGAACTCGTCAAGCGTGGTGTAAAGCCGGATATCGTCACCGACCAGACCTCAGCCCATGATCCGGTGCACGGCTATCTGCCGCTCGGCTGGACGGTCGCCGAATGGCGCGCCAAACAGGAAAGCGATCCGAAAGCCGTCGAAAAGGCGGCGCGCGCTTCGATGAAGCTGCATGTGCAGGCGATGGTCGATTTCTGGAATATGGGCATCCCGACCCTCGACTATGGCAACAATATTCGCCAGATGGCATTGGAAGAAGGCCTTGAAAATGCCTTTGCCTTCCCCGGCTTCGTGCCAGCCTATATCCGCCCGCTGTTCTGCCGCGGCATCGGCCCGTTCCGTTGGGCTGCCCTTTCCGGCGACCCGGAAGATATCTACAAGACCGACGCCAAGGTGAAGGAGCTGCTGCCCGACAACAAGCACCTGCACAAATGGCTGGACATGGCGCGCGAGCGCATCGCCTTTCAAGGCCTGCCCGCGCGCATCTGCTGGGTCGGCCTCGGCGATCGCCACCGCCTTGGCCTCGCCTTCAACGAAATGGTCCGCAATGGCGAGCTGAAAGCGCCGATCGTCATCGGTCGCGACCATCTCGACAGCGGCTCCGTCGCCTCGCCGAACCGCGAAACGGAAGCCATGAAAGACGGCTCGGATGCCGTGTCGGACTGGCCGCTGCTCAACGCCCTCCTCAACACCGCTTCGGGTGCGACCTGGGTATCGTTGCATCACGGCGGCGGCGTCGGCATGGGCTTCAGCCAGCATGCGGGCATGGTCATCTGCTGCGACGGCACGGAAGATGCAGACCGCCGTCTGGAGCGCGTCTTGTGGAACGATCCGGCCACCGGCGTCATGCGCCATGCCGATGCGGGCTATGAAGAAGCGCTGGACTGGGCCAGGCAGCAGGGCCTGCGCCTGCCCGGCATTCTGGGGAATTGAGGTCGAATGGCCGTCACGCTTCTCAAAGCTGAAAATCATCGCCGCATGCCGTGGAAAAACGGCGGCGGCGTGACTGTGGAGATCGCCGTCCACCCGCAAGGCGCGTCGGTCGACGATTTCGATTGGCGCATCTCCATGGCGACCGTCGCAAATGACGGCCCGTTTTCCGTCTTCCCCGGCATCGACCGCACTCTGTCGGTGCTGGACGGTGACGGCATCGTGCTTGATATCGACGAACAGAAAACCACCCTCACCCGCGAAAGCGAACCCCTGGCCTTTGCCGCCGACAGCCGTTCGTCGGCGCAACTGATCGGCTCCGCCATCACCGACCTCAATGTCATGACCCGACGCACGCGCTATACGCATCGTGTCCGCCGCATCAGCGGGAGCGATGCCGCGGCGATAGTGGAAACCGGGATCACCGGCGAAACTGTGCTTATTTTCTGTGCAGAAGGAGAATTTGCACTCAAGGCCGACGCGGGAATCGCGCATCTGGGTGCCCACGACGCTGCGGTCCTGTCTGCATCTGCTATCAACACTATGGAAATAAAGGGAGAGGGAGCGCTATTCCTGATCACGATTACTGCAATTGGATCAGACGCTTAAATAGATTCCCGCCAGAAATGCCCGCAAAGAAATCTTTGTCGGCATCTCTGGACAGGAAGCACGGTCCTGCTAATTTGCTGAGACCAATATGTATAGGCTTATAAACACATAAAAGGGGTACTTTGCATGAAAAAATCATGGTTTGCCGGTGTTGCGCTCGCAGCATTCGCTTTCGCTTCCGCAGCTCAGGCTGAGACCGCCGTTTCCATCGGCTTTTCCGGCTGGACGGGTTTTGGCCCGCTGACGCTGGCCAAGGAAGCGGGCATTTTCAAGAAGCACGGACTGGACGTCACGCTGAACAAGATCCCGCAGGCGAGCCGCCATCTGGCGCTGGCATCGGGCGACATTCAGTGCGCCGCCACCACTGTTGAAACCTGGATTGTCTGGAACGCGGTCGGCGTGAAATCCAAGCAGATTTTCCAGATGGACAAGTCCTATGGTGCTGACGGCATTGCCGTGCGCGCCGACGTCAATTCTTTCGCCGATCTGAAGGGCAAGACAATTGCCGCTTCTGCACCGGGCACCTCGCCTTATTTCCTGCTGGCTTTCATGCTCGCCAAAAACGGCATGACCACCAAGGATGTGAAGGTTGTCAACATGGAGCCGGGACCGGCAGCACAGGCTTTTGTGGCTGGCCAGAACGACGCCGCCATGACCTATGAGCCTTATCTGTCGACCGTGCGCGCGGCGCCTGACAAGGGCAAAATCCTCGCCACCACGCTCGACTATCCGGCGGTGACGGATACGGTTGGCTGCACGCCTGCCTTCCTCGAAAAGAACCCGGAAGCCGCCAAGGCGCTTGCCGACAGCTATTTCGAAGCACTGGAAATGATCGCTGCTGACAAGGACAAGGCCTATGAAATCATGGGCAAGGACGTGAAGCAGTCGGGCAAGGAATTCGGTGCGTCCGCCGAATATCTGCGCTGGCAGGACAAGGCCGCCAATCACAAGTTCTTCGAAGGCGATTTCAAGGAATTCTCCGCTGAAGCGGCTGATCTGCTGTTGCAGGCTGGCGTGATCAAGACGAAGCCGAACCTTGATGAGATCGTGGATACCAGCTTCATCAAGTAAGATCGGTTTCCGCAACAGTTCCGGGCGGCGACGCCCGGACCGACCTCTCCCCTTCCGTCTTCCTTTGAAGACGGGCGCGCGACTGAACGGACAATGACATGCAGCCTTTGCAGCCGATAGGCAACACGCCCCGGATTTTACTGGGCATTCTGTTTTTCATTCTATTTTTTGTGTTCTGGGGCATCGCCACGCTTGGCGGCTTCGTCTCCGCCACCTTCCTTGCCGATCCGATCACCATGGTCAAAGACGGCTATGACCTCATCGCCAATCAGGGCTTTCTGTCCGATATTGGCATGACGGTCTGGCGCGTGCTGGGCGGCTTCGTGCTGGCGAGCATCGTCGCCATTCCGGTCGGCGTCGCCATGGGCGCCTACAAGCCCATCGAAGCGCTGCTGGAACCTTTCGTCTCCTTTGCGCGCTATCTGCCTGCTTCGGCTTTCGTGCCTCTCCTGATCCTGTGGTCGGGCATCGGCGAAACGCAAAAACTGCTCGTCATCTTCATCGGCGCTGTGTTCCAGATCATCCTCATGATCGCGGTTACGGTCGCCAATACCCGCCGCGATCTGGTGGAAGCCGCCTACACGCTCGGCGCGTCCAA
>JAEXXS010000065.1 GCA_023451915.1 Pseudomonadota bacterium
GTCCGTCTTTCTGGACCGGCGTCGCTCTGAACGGTCGGCGAATGGTCGTTATCTCCTGATTGTTAACGTTCATACGGCAAGAACTTTTGTCGCTTACACGACATATCCCCGATCAAACCGCAGTTGAACGCGGAAATGTCGTCAAGCAAGCGGCGAAGTCAATAGCATCTTTGACAGGAAAAATCACCCCCACGTGATAAAGAGCTAAATCGGGGGCTGAAAGCGACATATCGGTCACATTTCCTGCAATTTCAAGGGTGGCCGATAAGCTTGGCCAATCGCGCGGGTTTCCTCGCCCGATAAGACATGGCAAAAGTCATCCCAACAATCGGGCCAAAAATCAGGCCAACAAATCAGGAGACTGAGATGAGCAATGCGGGGCCAGAACCGGAGCCGGAATTTCTCGACGTGGACGGCGCGAAGATTGCCGTTCGCCACAGAGAGGGTGAAAATCAGCCCGGACTTGTCTGGCCCGGTATCGTTTGGTTGGGGGGGTATCGCTCCGACATGCGCGGCACCAAGGCCGTTGTTCTCGATGAATGGGCCGAAAAGACCGGCCACAGCGCGCTCAGGCTCGATTATTCCGGTCACGGCGAATCCGGCGGCGACTTCAATCAGGGCACGATCTCGCGCTGGCTCAACGAAAGCCTCGCCGTCTATCGCCATTATGCCAAAGGCCCGCAAATTCTGGTCGGCTCATCCATGGGCGGCTGGATTGCGCTGCGGATGGCGCAGGAACTGAAGAAGGAGGGCAAAGAGCCCGCCGGCATCGTGCTGATCGCCCCTGCCCCTGATTTTACAGCAGCCCTTGTCGAGCCGAGCCTTTCCGACGCTCAAAAACGCGATCTGCAGGAAAAGGGCTATTTCGAAGAACCGTCCGACTATTCCCCCAATCCTTATGTCTACACACGCGCCTTGATCGAAGACGGACGCAAGAACCTTGTGCTCAAGGGCATTATCGAAACAGGCTGCCCGGTGCATATTCTGCAAGGCATGCAGGACCCGGACGTGCCCTATAAGCATGCGCTGACGCTGGTGGAACATCTGCCGGTTGACGATGTCACGCTGACATTGGTGCGCGACGGCGACCACCGGCTGTCGCGGCCGCAAGATCTCGATCTTCTCATCCGCACGGTTTCCGGTCTGGCAGAACGCGTAGCCGCAACACAATAACGGGCAACAGCATAACGGGGCATCATCATGCGCTTTTCGGTCATCGCGTCATCGGCGGTTGCGGCCATTGTCGGCTTCGGCGGCACGCTGGCGCTGATTATCGCCGCCGCACAGGTTCTGGGCGCAACCCAGGCCCAAACGGCGAGCTGGGTCACGGCCATCTGCCTTGCGATCGCCGCCTCTTCCGCCTGGCTGAGCACGCGCTATCGCATGCCGATCATCGCGGCCTGGTCGACGCCCGGTCTGGCTTTGATCGGCGCAAGCGCCGGTTTCACCATGGCAGAGGCTGTCGGCGCTTTCATCGTGACAGCGATTGCGCTGATCTCGACCGGGTTGATCCGCCAGCTTTCGGTGCTGGTATCCCGCATACCGGCCTCTGTCGCGTCGGGCATGCTTGCAGGCGTGCTGCTCAGCTTCGTGATCGCCGCCGCCAAGACCGTCCCCTTCGATCCCGTTTTCGTGCTGCCGCTGGTGGCGCTGTTCTTCCTGATCCGCCTCTTCAACCCGTCGCTGGCGGTCATCGCCGTGCTGGTGGTCGGCATGATCTTTGCGCTCGTCTCGGGCCGTTCGCCCACCCTGCCCGCACCGGAAATCTCGACGCTCACCCTCGTCTGGCCGGAATTTCACTTAAGCGCCATGATCGGCCTCGCGCTGCCGCTCTATCTCGTCACCATGGCGTCGCAGAACCTGCCCGGTTTCGCGGTGCTGCGGGCATCGGGCTATGAGCCGCCGACCAGCGCCTGCCTGCGCGTGACGGGCCTGTTCTCCATTCTGTCTGCACCCTTTGGCGCATCCACCACCAATCTGGCGGCGATTTCGGCAGCGCTCTGCACCAATCCCGATGCGCATCCCGATCCCACCAAGCGCTGGCTGACCGGACCGGTCTATGCGGCCATCTATGTGGTGTTCGCCTTGTTCGGCGCATCGCTGGTTGCGATCTTCGCTGTCCTGCCGACAACGCTGATCGCGCTGGTCGCAGGTCTTGCCCTGACCGGCCCGTTCATCAACGCCATGGCGCTTGCCCTGAAGGACGAACCGGAGCGCCTTGCCGCCACGATCACCTTCGCTGTCACCGCCTCGGGCATGGCGTTTTTCGGCGTCGGCTCCGCCTTCTGGGCCCTGATCGCCGGGCTCGCCGTTACTTTTCTCGAACATTTTCGCAAAAAAATTTCGAGATAATCACATTGGTTAGCGCTCACTCCCTCTGAATTGGGCTGGAATCGGATTGCGGTACGCTTGAAATGCCGCAATCCCCTCACCAATTCGAAATCAAGCCGCCAAACACGAAATGTCCGCATGATGTGGACCTGGCAGGCCTGATATTATGGAGCAGACCATGACCAATTCCGCATTGATCCGACCGGCATGGACGCCAGCCACGATTGCGCTGATGGTGCTCGGCTTCTTTCTCTTCTGGCCGCTTGGCCTTGCCATGCTCGCCTATATTCTTTGGGGCGACCGCCTCGAAGGGTTCAAGCGCGGCGTCAACGAGAAGACCGATTCCATGTTCGGTTCTTTCCGCAACTGCCGCAAGAGCGAGAGCTTCAACTT
>JAEXXS010000074.1 GCA_023451915.1 Pseudomonadota bacterium
ATGAACGCCGTTATGAAGAGGCAGGCGGCTGGCGCATTGAAAAGCCGCAGACACCGGAAGAATCCGACCGGGTTCTAGACCTTTTCTTCGCCATGAAAGCCGGGCGTTTCCGGCAGATGGGTATCAGGGACCCTTTCGCCGACAAGGCCGTACAGGCATTTTTCAAAGCGCTCTACGGACAAGCTCTCATGGAACGCGCGCCCGTTTGCGAATTGCGGTTTCTGGAAGTGGGTGGCATTATCCGCTCTATCGTCGGCAAGAACTTGACAGTCAACGGACCGACAGCCGAATTTGCCGCCATCGCCGATGACGATATGGCCTCTGCCAGCCCCGGCGAGTTTCTGTTCTTCGAAGATATCAAGCGCTGCTGCGAGGCCGGTTATGCGGTCTACAGTTTCGGCGTGGGCGACGAGCCCTACAAGCGCGACTGGTGCGACATCGAGCTTGAAATCTTCGACACTGTTCTGCCGCTCTCGGCAAAAGGCAGGCTCTTTGTGGCGCTGCAATCCGTGCGGAGCTCAGTTGCCAGCACAATCAAGCGTAATCCCCGGCTCTGGCGGCTCGCCAAACGCATCCGAGCAAAACTTGCGCGGAACTAAGTTGCGATTTTGATTCAGTTTTTCGGCATAAGCCGCTGTTTTTGAATCGAATTACGCACGTGGCTGTGGGTTTTTATCGTCCATCAGAATAATGACATCCTCATAACCGCCCTGATCAAGATCAAGTGCGGCAAGCGCCACATCATTGTTTTCGGGGTCGACAATGCTCATCACAACTGTCGCGTCGTTTTCGGCCACGCGGCGAATCTGTGCGGCCGAAGACGGACCGCATTCCACGACCACAAAGTCATAAACAGTCTCAAGCGCATCGAGAATCAACGGCAGGCGATCCACGGAACGCATGGCTTCAACCGGGTCCGCCGCGCCAAGCGGCACGACATGCGCCTGCGAGAACCGGTCGCTGTGAATGACTTCGTTGAACCGCTTCTCACCGATGAGAAGCTCTGTGATGCCGGGCAGTTTATGCCCGTCCAGCATCGCACTGCCCACTGTGCCCTGCGCTGTCATATCCACCAGAAGAACGCGCTTGCCACGATCAGCCAGGTCGCGCAGCAGACGCACGGTCGTTGCCGATGCTTCGTCACCTTCGGGCGAAACCACCACGATACGCTTGTCGCGACCGTCCAACAGGCGGCTGGCAATCGCTTCCACGCCGTTCGGGTTTTTCGGTGCAGACATGGTCGTCTCCTTTGCGGATGACGCTGGCGTCGTTCGTGCGCCTGCGCCGGACGATCTCGTTATAAAAGGCACGGTCCAGGAACGGCGCGCGGCAACGGTTCCCTCTTCACGCTCGGTAGCTGTCGGCGGAACGGCAGCCGCTTCGGCCGCAGCGGTAATCACCGGCATTTCGATTTCCTCAACAGCTTCAACACGTCTGCCGTCAGCAGTCACGAAGGCCCGTCCGCTAAACAGTTCACGCATCAGCACGAAGATCGAGAGCAGCAGCAAGCCCGCCGCAAAACTCGCAGCAACCGTCGGCAGAACCATCGGGAAATAGGGCAGCGATGGCGTCTCACCCGGCAGAATGCGTGCATCGACAGGCACATAATTGCGGTCGATACGCGACGCGGCTTCGCGATAACGGGTCAGATAGGTTTCCAGAAGCTGGCGCTGCGCTGCCGCCTCGCGTTCCAGCGCGCGTAACTCGACTTCCTGATCGCCAGCCTGCGCGGCCTGCGACTGCACACGGTTGAGTTCACGGGTCAGTTCGTCTTCACGCAGCTTCGCTGTCGTGACATCATTTTCAAGGCTGGCGAGCAGCTTGCGCCCTTCCGCCTTGGTCTGACGATCAAGGTCAACGAGTTGCGAGCGCAACGCCTTGATGCGGGGATGGCCATCAAGAAGCGTGGTCGACAGATCGGCAATCTGTGCATTGAGCTCGATGCGACGTTCGGCGAGCCGCTGCATCATGCCGGAAGCAACAACTTCGGGCAGCGTGTCGACCGGCGTGCCGGCTGCAAGCGCCTTGCGGACACTCGCCGCCCTCGCCTCAGCCGTAGCGCGATCAGAGCGCACGCGAGTCAGGTCCGTTGAAACTTCGGAAAGCTGCTGCGATGCAATCGTATTGTTGGTCTGTCCGGTCAGCAGTCCACGCGAGGCGCGATAATCCGCGACTTTTTTCTCGGCATCGCGGACACGCGCGCGCAAATCATCGATTTCCGGTGCCAGCCAGTTGGTGGCGTCGTCGTTGGATTGCAGCTTCGCGGCACTCTGCAACGCGATATATTCTTCTGCAATCGTGTTAGCGACCTGCGCTGCCAACTGTGGATTGGCGGACCGATACTGAACGACGATAACCCGCGACCCGGTGACATTATAAACCTGCAAATTTTTGCGCAGTCGCAGCTGTACCCGCTCTTCGGGCGACAAATTCGCCGGGTCTGGAAGCATGCCGAGCAGCATAAGGATGCGGCTGTAAGGCTTGACCTCGGTGGTGGTGAAAGCTTCGTTGCTGGACAGATTGAGCTTGTCTGAAACGCGCTTCAAAAGATCGCCAGACATGAGAATCTCGATCTGGCTTTTCACGCCTTCCGGATCCAGCAAGGGGCGCTCGGCAGGATTATCGCCATTCGGGCGTGTATAGACGGATTCGCGGGGCTCGATCACGATGCGAGTTTCGGCACGGTAATCCGGCGTCAAAAGCAGACAAATGATCCATGCCAGCGCCGCCAAGAGAAGCGCGCCGCCAACAATCAAAAGCCAGTTACGGCGCAAGCTTCCAAAAAGCGCGCCTATATCGATGTCTGCGTCTTTCAACGACGAATCGACTTCCGCCATTTCGCTACTCCGCAGGCGCCCGTCGATTATTGACAATCGTCATTCCCATCCAGGTCGCATACCCATTTCCGGTCGGAAAAGTAAACGTCTAAGGTAACCATAGGGTTAAGCGCCGGGAGTTCTGCACTATTCACATGGCATCTTTTACAAATCAACGCAGGATCGTTTTCCATATATATTTCAAACTGCTTAAATACCTTCATTGTTCTGCCGCGCTCTTCAAGAAAGTTTTTTGGCCATCGCCGCACATCTTTACCAGCCATTAACCCTAATCAATCGATAACGCAGTGACAGGAATTCATCTGATCGGGCTTCGGCGCTGATCAGTTTTCATAAATGCGGGCGATGCTTTTCGGGATACCGAGGCGAGACATGATGGCGAAGACAATTCACAACAAGCGCACAGGCCGTGCTTTTCTCACGGCGCTCGGTCTTGCGGCGATGACGCTGTCGTCTGCCTGCACCAGCTACCGCCCGGCACCGCCCGCCTTTCACGAAGCGCTGAACCAGCCCTATATGCTGGATGCGGGCGACCGCGTGCGTATCACCGTTTTCGAACAGGCAAGTCTGACCAATACCTATAATGTGGATCAGGCAGGCTATGTGGCTTTTCCGCTTGTCGGCAGCATTCCGGCGCGCGGCAAAACTGCAAAGCAGCTTGAGGGCCTGATCGCATCGAAACTGCGCGGCGGTTATCTGCGCGATCCCGACGTCAGCGTCGAAATCGACCGTTACCGTCCAATTTTCGTCATGGGCGAAGTGGGCGCAGCCGGGCAATATTCCTATGTGCCGGGCATGACGGTCCAGAAAGCGATAGCAGCCGCAGGCGGTTACAGCCCGCGCGCCAATCAGGAAAATGCCGACATCACCCGCCAGTTCAATGGCAAGGTGCTGACGGGCCGGGTTCTGATCTCCGATCCAATCCTCCCCGGCGATACGATTTATGTCCGCGAACGTCTGTTCTGATGGCGATTGATGGCTGATGACGACACCGTTTCCCCTCTGCGCATCGTCCACTGCTTTCGCGAGCCAACTGGCGGATTGTTCCGTCATGTCCGCGATCTGGTCGGCGCACAGGCGCAAAAAGGTCACCTTGTCGGGGTCGTCTGCGACGCGACTACAGGCGGTCCAAGGGAGGATGCGCTTCTAGAAGAATTGCGGCCACAGCTTGCGCTTGGCCTGCATAGAATTACCATGCAGCGCCACATTGGTATCGGCGATGCAGCGGCAGCACTCAAAGCATACCGCGTTGTCAAGAAATTGCGGCCGGACATTTTGCACGGACATGGCGCCAAAGGCGGCGTCTATGCCCGGTTGTTCGGCTCTGTTCTACGGGTTTTTAGGTCTCGCGTAGCCCGTATCTATTCACCGCATGGCGGAAGCCTGCATTTCGACCGGAAGACGCGCCGCGGCGGCGCTGTCTTTCTGGTCGAGCGGCTTCTCGCCCCCATGACCGATGCGGTGATGTTCGTTTCAAATTTCGAGAAACGAAC
>JAEXXS010000099.1 GCA_023451915.1 Pseudomonadota bacterium
TTCTTGATGGCGATCAGCACCTCGATCTGGGTGGTCACGTCGAGCGCCGTGGTCGGTTCGTCGAAGACCACCAGATCGGGCTTCGGGCAAAGCGCCATGGCGGTCATGGCGCGCTGCAACTGGCCGCCCGATACCTGATGCGGATAGCGCTCGCCGAAATGCTCTGGATCCGGCAGGCCAAGCATGGCGAAGAGTCCTATGGCGCGCTTTTTGGCTTCCGCGCGCTTCATCAAGCCGTGCCAGACAGTGGCTTCGATCACCTGATCAATCAGCCGATGGGCAGGGTTGAAGGCAGCAGCTGCGGATTGCGCCACATAGGCGACATGGCTGCCACGCATTGCCTGCATGTCCCTGCGTGAGAGTGACAGGATGTTGCTGCCATCGAGCGTCACGGTGCCGCCGGTGATCTGCAAGCCGCCGCGTGCATGGCCAAGGGCTGCGAGACCGATGGTCGATTTTCCCGCGCCGGATTCGCCGATGAGGCCAAGCACCTTGCCTCTGGCAAGGGTCAGGTCGACCTTGTCGACGACAAGGCCGTCGTCGGAACGGATTTCAAGACCGGTGATTTTCAGCAAGGGTTCAGCCCCAGTCTCAACCATTGTCCTGCGCACCTCGCTTCAGGCTCGACGTGCGCTGCAACACCCAATCGACAACGAAATTGACGCTGATCGCCAGCGCCGCAATGGTGCCGCCGGGAATGAGCGCGGCAAAGACGCCGAACATCAACCCGTCCTTGTTGTCTTTCACCAGACTGCCCCAGTCGGCCACTGGCGGCTGTACGCCAAGACCCAGGAAAGACAGAGTGGAAAGAAACAGGATTGCAAAGACGAAACGCAGCCCGAATTCGGCCAGGAGCGGGGACAAGGCATTGGGGAGGATTTCGTTGAAGATGATCCAGCCTTTGCTCTCGCCGCGCAGACGGGCGATCTCCACATAGTCCAGCACCACCACATCCGAAGCGATGGCGCGGCTGACGCGGAAAACGCGGGTCGCTTCCAGCACGGCCATGACAGCGATGAGCACGAACACGCTTTTCGGCAGAACGGCGAGCACAACCAGCGCGAAGATCAGTGTCGGGATGGCCATCAGGAGATCATTGGTGCGCGACAAAAGCTGGTCCGGCCAGCCCTTGGAGAGCGCAGCAAGAAAGCCAAGCGGAACGCCGATTGCAAAAGCGACAATGGTCGAGGCGGCGGCAATTGACAGCGTCAGCCGTGTGCCCCAGATAACGCGGGACAGAAGATCGCGACCGATATTGTCCGTGCCGAGCAGAGCCTGCGGCGATGGGCCTTGCCAGACAGCCCCCACCACTTCGGAAATTGGATGCGGCGCCAGAAAATCTGCGAAAATGGCGACGAAAAGGAAGAAGGCGATACCGCCAAAACCGATAATTGCCAGCAGGGCAGAGGATTGCTTGCGCTTTTTCATCGCGGGTGCCTCAGCCGTGGGTTGGTCAGGATCACAATGACATCGGCGATGATGTTGAGGCCGATATAGACGGCGGCAAAGATCAGCCCGCAGGCCTGCACCACCGGCACGTCACGCTTGGCGACGTGATCGACCATATATTGCCCCATGCCGGGATAAACGAAGATCACCTCGACCACCACGACGCCGACCACCAGATAGGCGAGGTTCAGCGCAATGACATTGATGACTGGCGACAGCGCATTGGGCAAGGCGTGTTTCAAAAGGATGCGCCAGCGCGGTAGGCCTTTCAGTTGCGCAGTCTCGATATAGGGCGACGACATGACCGAAAGCAGCGAAGCGCGCGTCATCCGCACCATATGGCCGGTCACGGCGATCACCAGCGTCATGCAGGGAAGGGCTATCGCCGTCAGACGCTGCCAGCCGCTCATAGACGGGGTGACGAGCGCGCTCGACGGCAGCAGGCCGAGCGAAATCGCCAGATAGGCGATCAATATATAGGCCACGAAGAATTCCGGTAGCGATATGGTGGCAAGCGTTGCCACGGCAATGCCCCGGTCGATCATCGTTCCGGCATAGAGAACGGAAATCACGCCGAGCAGCAGCGCCAGCGGTATGGCGAACAGTGCCGACATGGCAGCAAGATAGAGCGTGTTCGACAGGCGCGGCGCGATGCTCTTGGCAATGTCCTGCCGGTTGGAATAGCTGCGGCCAAGATCGCCTTGCACGGCATTGACCAGCCATTCGGAGTAACGCTGGATCGCCGGTCGCTCAAGACCCAGTTCCTTGCGGATGTTCTCGACGGCCTGCGGGGTCGCCTGCTGGCCCAGCATGGCGGTTGCCACATCACCGGGCAGGATTTGCGTGCCTGCGAAAATGACCACTGAAATCGCCCATAGCAACACGATGCCGAGCAATATGCGGCGCAGGATCAGCCCGGCAAGCGAGTTGCCGCGCAGAAAACCACCGGAACGTTTGCGTGAGGAAGGCCTATAGGCTCCCGCGACGGCGGCTTGCGCGTCGAAATCGGGTCGCTCTGTCGGCATGTCTGTCATTCGTGGCTCAGTGTTGGGGCGTCGACCTGCCCCGGAGAAAAGCTTGCGGCAAAAGGGGTCGCCCGGTTTTGGGACCTGCCACGTGTTAATGGTTCACCGCGCCGCTGCCAAGCCCTCGTATTAATTTTCTATAAGTTTGCTTCCAATTCGGAACGCACCTGCAAGACGGGGAGGGGATAAAAAGCAAAAATCCCGGACGAAGCCGGGATTTTGAT
>JAEXXS010000115.1 GCA_023451915.1 Pseudomonadota bacterium
GCCAGCTTGCGAAAGGCCGATTTTATTTCTTCGGGCTTCGCCGTTTTGGCGACGCCCAGCACGCTATAGGGATCGCGCATATAGTTCCTCATTCAGGAAAATGACTGTGCAGTCAGTGGTAAGACTCTCTTGCACCTAATATGCGCATGAGGAAAGAAAAGTTCCAGTCTGTACAGACTATTGGCTGCGCTTATTGTCAGAGACTGAATCAAAAAGCGTCATGTGTGTGCGAAAATGGTGATTTTGGAGTACCGGAGCGGAGCGTACTATTCGTACGTGAGCACCGGAACGGAGAAGATTGCCATTTGCAGCCACACAGGACGACTTTTGGAACAGGCTCTCAGATTGGCGCGAAGGCGGTGACTGTCCACTGGCCCCCGCGCTGCATGCAGGTTTCGCCGCGATAGATGGAAACACCGTCAAAAGCCTCACGCGAGGTCTCGAATTCGCGGCAGAGCTGATCATTCTTGTTGCTTTCGGCAATAGTCGTGATCGTGCCCTGGCTGCCGGTTTCGGGATTGGCCCATGGAACCGGCTTCTTGCCCCATTGCGTGAAATTGAGCGCCGAAACCACGTTCTTGACCGCAGACTGGTCGGAAAGCTTGCCCGAATCCGTCTCGGCAGGCTGCTTGACCGAACCGGTGATGGTCGTCGAATCAGGCACAGCCTTGTCGATGCTGACACCGCCCATGGCACAACCAGCCAGCGAAAACATCGTCATGCCGATCACGGCATTGCGCATTGTCGCAGCAAAATCGACGGCAGTGCGGATAGTTTTCCGGTGACAGGCAGTTCCAGCGGCCAAACGCTACTTCCCTCAAATTTACACGCTATGGATGCAGCGATTATGGCGGCAGTGGGTTAACAAGCGATGAGTTGGCAAGGTAAACAAATCCATACCAATGCACAACAGCAACTCTGTAGGTTTCCATAGCCGACTGCCAGAAAAATGGGCGCGCCATTTTGGGTGCGGCATCTCGCTTCATTCCGGCCTTCGCCCTGTCGCGGGAGGTGGACAAGATGCGTTTTATGGAGGAAGCTCGCGCCAGTTTTTCAGGTCGGGATTCCCGTTCCGGCCATAGCTCATTCGAGAATAGTGGAAATGACCAGCTCAAGCGACGATTTCACCCTGTCATCCCAGCCTTTCAAGCTCTTTGCGGAGTGGCTGGCCGATGCGGGCAAGACCGAACCGAACGATGCCAATGCCGTGGCGCTTGCGACCGTCGACCCCGACGGTTTGCCTAATGTGCGCATGGTGCTGCTGAAGGATTTCGACGAGCAGGGTTTTGTCTTCTACACCAATTATGAGAGCAAGAAGGGACAGGAAATCCTGTCGGCTGAAAAGGCCGCCATGTGCTTTCACTGGAAATCGCTGCGCCGTCAGGTGCGCGTGCGCGGCCCGGTGGAAAAGGTAAGCGATGCCGAAGCCGACGCCTATTACGCGTCGCGTCCGCGCGGCAGCCGCATCGGCGCATGGGCCTCGAAACAGTCGCGTCCGCTGGAAAGCCGTTTCGCGCTGGAAAAATCGGTGGCGGAATATACCGCGAAATATGCCATTGGCGACATTCCACGCCCGCCCTACTGGTCGGGTTTCCGCATCCGCCCGGTGTCGATCGAGTTCTGGCACGACCGCCCGTTCCGCCTGCATGACCGCGTCTTGTTCACACGGCCCGCGCCGGAAGGCGACTGGAACAAGGATCGTCTTTATCCGTAAGAGAAAAGAAAAACGCTACACGCCTCCGCCCTCATCCTGAGGTGCGGAGCGCAGCGAAGCCTCGAAGGATCCTTCGACAAGCTCAGGATGAGGGCGGCGCGCATGTAACAGCTGCCCAGTGGCCTATACAATCGGCTTGATCGCCACCCAGAGACTGCCGAAGACGAGGCCGAGGAAGATCAGCCAGCCGACAATATTGTTCGACTTGAACAGTTTGAGGCATTGGTCTGGATTGTCGATATCGAGCACGATGATCTGGCGATAGAGATGCACGCCCGCGGCCAGCAATCCGGCAAGTGCGGGCATCGGCACCTGCGCCACGGCGAAAGCGGCGGCGAAGAAGCCAATAGCCCCGCCATAAAGGATCATCAGCGCCGTCTTGGTGTGCTTGCCGAACAGGCGCGCGGTGGAGCGCACGCCGACCAGCGCATCGTCTTCCTTATCCTGATGCGCATAGATCGTGTCATAGCCGATGGTCCACAGGATCGCGCCGATATAGAGCAGCACCGGCGGCAAGGAGAGCGATCCTTCGACCGCAGCCCAGCCCATCAGCGCGCCCCATGAAAAGGCGAGACCCAGCACGAATTGCGGCCAGTCGGTGATGCGCTTCATGAATGGATAGGCCGCGACGATCAAAAGCGAGAAAATGCCGAGCGCAATCGAAAACCAGTTGAATTGCAGCACCACCACAAGCCCGACCAGCGCCTGCAGGACGAGAAAGGCCTTGGCCTGGCCGCGCGTCACCTGCCCTGCAGGCAGCGGACGCGAGCGAGTGCGATCCACCTGATCGTCAATATCCTGATCGACCAGATCATTATACGTGCAGCCCGCACCACGCATGGCGATAGCGCCGATCAGAAACAGGAACAGGTGCCAGATCGAAGGCATGACCGACCACGCGCCGTCGCCCGGCTGCGCACCAGCGCCCGCCACCAGCGCCGCCGACCACCAGCACGGCCACAATAGAAGCTGCCAGCCAATCGGGCGATCCCACCGCGCAAGCTGCGCATAAGGCCACAGCGACTGCGGCAACAACTTATAGACCCAATGGCCCGACGGAGCGTCCTTTACGCGCCCTTGCGCATTGCGTGACTGAATCGATCCGTGTAGTTCGGGCTGTGACATGGCGAAATCCTTGCTATATGCAGCCATCACTATAACCCCGACGAAGACGGAGCAAGCAATGAGAGTTCTTTTAATCGGTTCTGGCGGTCGTGAACATGCTCTGGCCTGGAAACTGTCTGCTTCTCCGTCGCTGACCAAACTCTATTGCGCGCCGGGCAATCCCGGCATCGCGGAAGCTGCCGAACTGGTCGATATCGATGTCAGCGACCACAAGGCTGTGATTGCCTTCGCCAAGGATAAGGCCATCGATCTGGTCGTCGTCGGACCGGAAGCCCCGCTGGTCGCAGGCCTTGCCGACGATCTGCGCGCCGAGAACATTCGCGTCTTTGGCCCCTCCAAGGCCGCAGCCCAGCTTGAGGGCTCCAAGGGCTTCACCAAGGATCTCTGCGCCCGCTTCAATATTCCGACCGGGGCCTATGGCCGCTTCAACAATGCGCCGAAGGCCAAGGCCTATATCCGCCAGCAGGGCGCGCCCATCGTGGTCAAGGCCGATGGTCTAGCCGCTGGCAAGGGCGTGGTCGTCGCCATGACGCTTGATGAAGCGCTGGACGCCGTCGATGCCTGCTTCGAAGGCGCATTCGGCTCTGCCGGTGCCGAAGTGGTGGTGGAAGAATTTCTCGACGGTGAAGAAGCAAGCTTCTTCTGCATCTGCGACGGCAAGACGGCCCTGCCGCTTGGCTCCGCGCAGGATCACAAGCGCGTCGGCGATGGCGATACCGGCCCCAATACGGGCGGCATGGGCGCCTACGCCCCGGCCCCGGTGATGACGCCGGAAATCGTCGAACGCACCATGCGCGAACTGATCGAACCGACCATGCGCGGCATGGCGGAAATCGGCGCGCCCTTCTCGGGCATCCTGTTCCTCGGCCTGATGATCGGCAAGGATGGCCCGAAGCTGATCGAATACAATACGCGTTTCGGCGACCCGGAATGCCAGGTACTGATGATGCGCCTCAACAGCGACTTGCTGGCGCTGATCAGTGCCGCTGTCGACGGCAAGCTGGATCAGGTTTCGCTCGACTGGAAAGATGATCCGGCGCTGACCATCGTTATGGCTGCGGAAGGCTATCCGACCAATGTGAAGAAAGGCAGCGTCATTCGCGGCCTCGACGCGCTTGACGGCATCGACGGCGTGAAGGTCTTCCATGCAGGCACGGCAGAGAAGGATGGGCAGCTGGTCGCCAATGGCGGTCGCGTGCTGAACATTACGGCCGTCGCCAACACGGTCGCTGAAGCCCAGGCAAAAGCCTATGACGCCATCAAGAAGATCGACTGGCCGGAAGGTTTTTACCGTTCCGACATCGGCTGGCGCGCCGTGGAGCGTGAGCGTTCCGGCAAATAGTTTTTAGACATTACCGGCAGGATCGCATCCTTTCGAAAGAGCAGGATGCGATTGGAGCCCTTTTTCATCCATCAACAGGCTGCGAGAAAATATTGACGTTTACGTAATAAGCCGATAGCTCTTGTGTTGAAGAAGACTGATACTCCCTCTGTCCTATGGCAAACGGGAGGCCGGGGTTTCCGAGGAGGAGCCTCGATGAGCACGATGTGGAGGAAAGATGTATCGCGCGCCGGTTTCTGAAATTTCCCATACGCTGATGAAGGTTGCGGGGCTTGAAAAAGCGCTGGCAGACAACCGCTTTCCCGA
>JAEXXS010000121.1 GCA_023451915.1 Pseudomonadota bacterium
AGACAAGCAGGCATTCCTGCAACAGGCTTTGGCCAAGCCGCGCGCCGCTGCCAAGATCGCTGAGCGGAAAGCCCCAGCCGCCGACAGAATGAACGCGTCCCTGCTGGCGGACGATATAGGCCGTTCCAGTGCCCAGAATGGCAACGATGCCGTCCTGATCGCCAAGAGCGCCTTGCAGCGCAATGAGACCGTCGAACTCGACATTGGCGTGAGCAAAGGGCAGGCCGCGTTCAATTGGCAAGCCCGCGCCCTGGACATTGCCGCCAGCCAGGCCCAGCACTGCATGGCTTTCGCCATAATGGCTCTGGTCCAGCCCTGCATCGGCGAAGGCATTGTCGATGGCGGCACGTACATTGACGAGCGAAGTCTGCGGATCGGTGACGATATTGGCCGATCCGCTGCGTCCCGTTCCGAGAATCGCACCGCTGCCGTCCGCCACCACGGCGCGACATCCGGTGCCGCCGCCATCCACGCCAATGAAAAACTCTGCCATGAAGATACCTCCAACTTGAAGATACCAAAAAAATACCATTAACCAAGCAGATTTGTTGCATGAGAGAAAATTTGATTAATCTGTTGATAAAATAAGGGAAATTATCTTGCGTCCAATTTTTATACGAGAATTTCGTAAACTTCGCTGGACAATTGGTACTTTTTTGGCATTAAATTCAATCAAAGGGGAGCGCAATGCCGCCAGGGGTCGCCAAAGGTTGTTAACAGGCGAGGGTCGCGCGGAAATGGGATGGAACGAAGACCGGCGGAGCCGGCTTTTATCCCGACCGTGATGAGCCGCCGTTATTAACGTGGTGTATCGAAATGGACAGGCGTATCTCGCCTCTTTTGTGCGTCTGCGTTCAAAGAAAACGGGAGAAGGTCAAATGGTTCGCAATACCTTGAAATTCATGCTGCTGGGTTCGACGCTGTTGGCGTCGGGTTCTGCCGCATTGGCTCAGGACGTCACGCTGACGGTTGAAAGCTGGCGTAATGACGATCTGCAGATCTGGCAGGAAAAGATCATTCCAGCCTTTGAAGCCAAGAATCCTGGCATCAAGATCAATTTCGCGCCAAGCGCGCCGACGGAATATAACGCCGCTCTCAATGCCAAGCTGGATGCTGGTTCGGGCGGCGATCTTATTTCGTGCCGTCCGTTCGACACCTCGCTGGAGCTGTTCAACAAGGGCAAGCTTGCCGATCTCACCGATCTTGAGGGCATGAAGAACTTCTCCGACGTCGCCAAGTCCGCATGGACCACCGACGACGGCAAGAAGAGCTTCTGCGTTCCGATGGCTTCGGTCATTCATGGCTTCATCTATAATCAGGAAGCCTTTGACAAGCTTGGCCTGAAGGCGCCGGCAACCGAAGCCGAATTCTTCGCGCTGCTCGACAAGATCAAGGCTGATGGAACCTATATCCCGATGGCCATGGGCACGAAGGATATGTGGGAAGCCGCGACCATGGGCTACCAGAATATCGGCCCGACCTACTGGAAGGGTGAGGAAGGCCGCAAGGCGCTTATCGCTGGCCAGCAGAAACTGACCGACGAGCCATGGGTTGAGCCGTTCAAGGTTCTTGCCAAGTGGAAGGATTATCTGGGCGACGGTTTCGAAGCGCAGACCTATCCTGACAGCCAGAACCTTTTCACGCTGGGCCGCGCTGCGATCTATCCGGCTGGCTCGTGGGAAATCGGCCTGTTCAACACGCAGGCGCAGTTCAAGATGGGCGCATTCCCGCCGCCGGTTAAGAATGCAGGCGACAGCTGCTACATTTCGGACCACAACGATATCGGTCTCGGCCTCAATGCTTCGAGCAAGAATGCCGAACAGGCCAAGGTGTTCCTGAACTGGGTGGCTTCGCCGGAATTCGCGGAAATCTACGCAAACGCGCTTCCGGGCTTCTTCAGTCTGAATTCGACGGCTGTGAAGATGTCCGATCCGCTGGCGCAGGAATTCGTGTCCTGGCGCGAAAAGTGCAAGCCGACGATCCGCTCGACCTACCAGATCCTGTCGCGTGGCACGCCGAACCTGGAAAACGAAACCTGGGTTCAGTCGGCTAACGTCATCAACGGCACTGTAACGCCGGAAGATGCCGCCAAGAAGCTGCAGGATGGCCTCGACAGCTGGTACAAGCCAGCCAAGTAATAGGATCAATCACGGGCGGCTTTGCTTGAGCAGGCCGCCCGTGTGCATTTTCGATGCCGAACAGACTTGTAAAGCGCCTTACGGGTAGTTTTTCTTTCGCGCATTGCGCGATCCATGTCAGTCTCACGGTAAAAGAATGTTCGCAAGAACCGCATAAGCCGAAGAACAGCGAGTGTTGATGAGTCAGTCTGCCCACCTGCCAATCATTGAGCAAAAACGCCCGAGGCGGTGGCACATTCTTGTGTTTCTGTTGCCTTGCGTGCTGGTTTACACGGCCGTCATGGTGCTACCGCTGATCGAGACCTTGCGGCAAGCCTTCTTCAATGTCGTTGACGGGCAGCGCGTCTTTGTCGGCTTTGCCAATTTCCAGACACTTTTCGGCGATGCAAACTGGTCGCGCGATTTCTGGAATGCCTTGAAAAACAACGTTATATTCTTCTGCATTCACATGCTGGTTCAAAACCCGATCGGTATTTTGCTGGCCGCTATGCTTTCGCTGCCGAGACTGCGCTTTGCCGCCTTCTACCGCACGGCGATCTTTCTGCCCACGCTCCTGTCTTTCGTGATTGTCGGCTTCATCTGGAAGCTGATCCTGTCGCCAATCTGGGGTGTAGCACCATGGATGATGGATCTGGTGGGTATGAAATGGGCCTTTGCACCATGGCTCGGCAAGGCCGAAACCGCACTTGTGACCGTATCGCTTGTCTCGGTCTGGCAGTTCGTCGGTATTCCGATGATGCTGATCTATGCGGCGCTGCTCAACATTCCCGATGAAATCATCGAAGCCGCCGAATGCGATGGCATTACCGGCTGGAGCCAGTTCTGGAAGATCAAGCTGCCGCTTATCCTGCCATCGATTGGCCTGATCTCGGTCATGACCTTCGTTGCCAACTTCAACGCGTTCGACCTTGTCTATTCGATGCAGGGCGCGCTCGCGGGACCAGACAAGGCGACCGATATTCTGGGCACGTTCCTGTACCGCACCTTCTTCGGCTTCCAGCTTCAGCTTGGCAATCCGTCCATGGGCGCAACAATCGCGGCTGTAATGTTCCTCATTATCCTCGCCGGTGTGTCGCTCTACCTGTTCGGTATCCAGCGCCGCATGCGCCGCTATCAGTTCTGAGGAGCGAGAAACCATGTCGAAAGCACGCACTTCGCCCCTTCGCACAACATTCGTTCATGCGGCATTGATCATCTATATGCTTGTCGCCGTGTTTCCGGTGGCGCTGACGCTGATCAATTCCTTCAAGGACCGCAACGCGATTTTTCGCACGCCGCTACAGTTTCCGACACCGGAAAGCTTTAGCCTGATCGGCTATGAGACGGTGCTGAAACAGGGCTCGTTTCTGACCTATTTCCAGAACAGCGCCATTGTCACGGTTGCGAGCATTTTCTTCGTCATCCTGTTTGGCGCGATGGCTGCCTTTGCTCTGTCGGAATACCGGTTCAAGGGCAACACGCTGATGGGGCTTTATCTCGCCATCGGCATCATGATCCCGATCCGCCTTGGCACGGTTGCCTTGTTGCAGGGCATGGTCGCGGTGGGGTTAGTCAACAGCCTGACTTCGCTGATCCTCGTCTATACGGCTCAGGGCCTGCCGCTTGCGATCTTCATCCTGTCCGAATTCATGCGGACCGTGTCCGACGATTTGAAGAATGCCGGGCGAATAGACGGCATGTCGGAATATGCAATCTTCTTCAAGCTGGTGCTGCCGCTGATCCGGCCAGCCATGGCGACGGTGGCGGTCTTCACCATGATCCCGATCTGGAACGACCTCTGGTTCCCGCTGATCCTCGCGCCAAGCGAAGCCACCAAGACGGTGACACTCGGCTCGCAGCTGTTCATCGGCCAGTTCGTCACCAACTGGAATGCGGTCCTCTCGGCGCTTTCACTGGCCATGTTCCCCATCCTCGTCCTCTATGTCATTTTCTCGCGGCAACTGATCCGCGGCATCACAGCCGGAGCTGTCAAATGAGTTCAGATACAACAACCGCCCCGGCCCACACCGCCCCAATTCGCGTGCTTTCCGCTGGTCTCGGCAATATGGGCCGCAGCCATGCGCTGGCCTATCATCGCAATCCGGGTTTTGAAGTCGTCGGACTGGTCAACCGGACAAAGGTTACTGTCCCGGACGAACTTGCCGGTTATGAGATTCATCCATCCTTTCACGAGGCCTTGGCCGAACTGAAGCCGGATATGGCCTGCATCGCCACCTATTCGGAAAGCCATGCCGATTATGCCGTGGCTGCGATGGAGCAGGGCGCGCATGTTTTTGTCGAGAAGCCGCTTGCTACCACCGTGGAAGATGCGCGCCGCGTGATCGATTGCGCGCGAGCCAATGGACGCAAGCTCGTCATCGGCTATATCTTGCGGCATCACCCCTCCTGGATGCGGCTGATCTCGGAAGCACGCCAGCTCGGCGGTCCTTATGTTTTCCGTATGAACCTCAACCAGCAATCCAGCGGCGCAACCTGGGAAACCCATAAGAACCTGATGAACACCACATCGCCGATTGTCGATTGCGGTGTGCATTATGTCGATGTCATGTGCCAGATCACCGACGCCAAGCCGGTGGAAGTGCGCGGCATGGGTTTGCGTCTTTCCGATG
>JAEXXS010000127.1 GCA_023451915.1 Pseudomonadota bacterium
GGCGTCCGTAGCATCCTTATCCATGTTATACCAGAACGTGCATATTCGCTGGTTTCAGCCGAATGGTCTGATTATAGTCGCGGTGAAAAAGCTGAAAATGAAGCAGGAGCGCTTATGATCGGTCATGCCCTTATTGTCGTCGATGTACAGAACGATTTCTGCCCCGGCGGCGCGCTCGCTGTCGCGCATGGCGATGAAATCCTGCCCGTCGTCAACCGGCTGATCGACGAAAGCGAACACGTCATTCTGACCCAGGACTGGCATCCTGCCGGTCATTCGAGCTTCGCCAGCACGCATCCCGGCAAAGCGCCTTTCGATATGGTGGAGATGCCCTATGGGCCGCAAACGCTCTGGCCGGATCATTGCGTACAGGGCACGCACGGGGCTGATTTTCACCCTGCCCTGCAATGGACGCGGGCGCAGCTAGTCATCCGCAAAGGCTTCCGTTTCGGCATCGACAGCTATTCGGCTTTCTTCGAAAACGACCGTGAAACACCGACCGGCCTTGCCGGATATTTACGGGAACGCGGCATCGGTTCGCTGACGCTTGCCGGTCTCGCAACCGATTTCTGCGTCGCCTATTCCGCGCTCGATGCGGTTGCGCATGGTTTTCAGGTGCGCGTGCGGCTCGATGCCTGCCGGGGTATAGACCTCAACGGCTCTATGAACGCTATGCTGGAACAGATGAAGCAGGCTGGCGTCGAACTGGTCGACGAGCCTGCCTCAGCCGCGCATTTACTCTAGCTCACTGTCGGGCATGACCACACAGATCAGCACGGCGATGATGGTGATGAATAAGCGGAAAACGGTTTTGCTGGAAATGCTCTAATGACCAATGGCCTCTTCGCTGTCGTCCTGCCAGTGCGGGTTGAGCCGGTTATAGCGCAGCGATGACATGAAGGAGAGGCCAATCAGCACCGCGCCGATCAGGCCGGTAACGACTTCGGGTATGTGAACCAGCGTCTGCACATACATGACCACTGCCAGAACGAGGATGGCATAGAACGCGCCGTGTTCCAGATAGCGGTACTGGCCGAGCGTCTTGCGCTCCACCAGCATGATGGTGAGCGAGCGCACGTAAAAGGCGCCGATACCAAGGCCGATGGCGATGATGAAGAGGTTGGTCGTCAGCGCGAAAGCGCCGATGACACCGTCAAACGAGAAGCTAGCATCCAGCACTTCCAGATAGATGAAAGCACCAAGCCCGCCGCGACGGACCATATCCATCTGCTCCTGCGTAGCGTCCAGCACCTCGCCCAGCCCCTCGACCGCCAGAAAGGTCAGAAGACCAAACAGGCCCGCAACGAGGAATGTGTGCGAATGAACGGCATCCAGCTGGTAGGAAAAGAACAGGATCAGCGCGATGGCGACACCGATTTCGACGCCCTGCACGGAGGCGAATTTCGACATGCGGCTTTCAATGGCCTTGATCCAGTGCACATCCTTCTCGACGTCGAAGAAATATTTCATGCCGACCATCAACAGGAATGTGCCGCCAAATGCGGCGATACCCGTATGGGCTTCGGCGATCACTTGTGCATATTCATTGGGGTGCCAGATGGCGAGTTTCAGCGCAGAAATCGGGTCCGTCCACATAGCGACCGCAACGATGGCCAGCGGAAAAATGATGCGCATGCCGAAAACGGCGATGACGATACCCCAGGTCAGGAAGCGATGCTGCCACTCGGGTGTCATGTCGCGCAGAATACGCGCATTGACGATGGCATTGTCGAAGGAAAGAGAAATCTCAAGGACGCTCAGGACGGCGCAGATGATGAAAACGGAGACCATTCCCCCGAAAGTGCCCGTCATCTCGTATCCGAGCCAGACAGCAGCTGCGAGACCCACGACTGTAAAAATCATGGGCCATGTAAAATAGCGTAGGGTGGCCATTGCAAACCGTTTTATTGTTTTGACTATAGACAAAACCCTTCCCGACACCGATCAAAAATCACCATGTCGTTCCCCGGACGGGCTACTGCCTTATGTAAGAGGCGTCAAATCCCCAAACAAGGGAAACAACGGCAAAATTTTGTTCGTCGAGGGAACTGCCGTCCTGCGAGGGTGATCCGGCGATTTTACGTTTCATATTCTCAAATTGTTCAATAGGCCTATCTATAATGTGGGATGGAATGTCGGGCGGAAACCTCTCCAAACCCTACGGTTTCAAACAACACCAAAGATCGATGAGGGCCATTGCACTATGCTTCTTCCAGAAGAGCTTCAACGCCGGATAGAAAAGAGCCTTGCGGATGGCGGCTTTACACCGGTGGAAATGCTGCTGCGCCGCGCGCATCATCTGTCTCTCGACAAGACGAACGGTTCGGGCGCAACCGCAGACACGATGCTCAAAGAAGCCGGTTTCGGCATTGACGCCAGCGATTTGTCCGAGCTCATCGAAAAGAAACCCTGGCTTCTGGAAGTCATCCTTCAGGGCGTCAATCGCAAGCCCGACGGCAATGCAGGCCATCACTAGTTCATAAGACGAAAGCGGCGGCGCCTACGCTTTTCTTCCCTACCCTTTGCCCTATATCGCGCTACGGGGCGTTACAACGCCGATCCGTTCCGATCCAGCATTGAAGCGACATATCAGGGGCCATTCCATGCCGATATTGAAACGTTCTTTTGCCGCCGCCTGCACCGTGATGCTTGTGACAGGCAGCATGATTGCCGCGCCCGTCGCGGAGGCCTGCACACGCCTCGTCTATCACGGCGCTAATGACCAGATCATCACCGCGCGTTCCATGGACTGGAAAGTGGACGTCGCGACCAATCTGTGGATTTTTCCGCGCGGCATGAAGCGTTCCGGGGAAGCCGGACCGAATTCCATCCAATGGCAATCCAAATATGGCAGCGTCATTGCCTCCGGCTATGACATTTCAACCACGGACGGCCTCAATGAAGCGGGACTTTCGGCCAGCGTGCTCTGGCTGGTGGAATCAGAATATCCGCCCTTTGATGAAAAGCATCCAAGCCTCAGCATTGCCGCCTGGGCACAATATGTCCTCGACAATTTCGCGACCGTCGACGAAGCCGTCAAAGCGCTGAGCGACGAGCCGTTCAATGTCGTAACCGACAAAGTGCCGGGGGAAGATCGCCTCGCCACGCTGCATCTCGCCATGTCGGATCCCAGCGGCGACAGCGCCATCATCGAATATATCGATGGCAAGCAGGTCATTCATCACGGCAAGCAATATCCGGTCATGACCAATTCGCCCGCTTTCGACCAGCAGCTGGCGCTGAACGCTTATTGGAAGGACATCGGCGGCACCGTGATGCTGCCGGGCACCAATCGCGCCGCCGACCGCTTTGCTCGCGCTTCGTTCTACGTCGATGCCATTCCGAAAACGGAAGATCCGGTGAAAACCATCGCCAGCGTGTTCAGCGTGATTCGAAATGTCTCGGTGCCCTTCGGCATCAGCACGCCCGATCAGCCCAATATTTCATCGACCCGCTGGCGCACCGTGGCCGACCACAAGCGCAAGCTCTATTTCTTCGAATCCGCACTGACGCCGAACACATTCTGGATCGACCTTAACAGACTCGATTTTTCGCCCGAAACCGGCAAGGTGAAGAAGCTCGATCTCGGTCCCGACCAGACCAATACCTTCTCCGGTCTGGCCAATGATCAGTTCAAGGAAACCGAACCCTTCAAGTTTCTCGGACTGTGATAGAACCTCAAGGCCCCACCCAAGGGCGGGGTCTTGCTTCTCAAGGGCTCTGGTCAGCAGCCATCCACGCGCTGAAGCGATGCTGACAGCCCGATCAGCGAGAATGTATAGCGCGTCTGCGTGCCACGCGCTGAGACAGCCTGTACATTGACCGTCTTGCCCGCACGCATGGCCCGTATGATCCGCGTTTCATCGGCAACATTTTCCGCCCAGGCGCGATTGCCTTCGCTGAAGAATGGAAATGCGGCGCCATCAACCATGACATTTACGGCTTTATCGGCCTTGAGATCATAGCCCATGACGAGCTGTGGGCTGTACTGTCCACTCGATTTGGAAATAATAATGAAATTATCGCCGTGCCTGACATCTACGGGATGAAATTTAATCGGAACGGTCAAAGCATAGCATTTATTACCGAGCAGATCAGTGTTTTGATAAACACCCCAGTCCCTGAATTCTCCGATATAATTCGTCTTTGCCGTAGCCACGAGAGAACTCGCCACCAACCCTGCCAGCGCTAACGCAACGGTGGTTGCATTTTTCCTCATCGCCCAAAACCTCCATAATATTACAAAATCACGCATGTTAAAAAATTATAACATTGCGTTACTATTTCCTTAACAAAGACCTAAAAATTTGTTGAAAATTTGAGAATATGAATCCGCATTTCAA
>JAEXXS010000223.1 GCA_023451915.1 Pseudomonadota bacterium
TTTTATTGGCTGCGGCTTTTGCGGCTGCAAATCCGCTCGCCGCATCGGCTGAGAGCGCCAGCGGCGCGGGCGATGCCAATGCGAGCGTGGTTCTCGACACGATTGTCGTCACGCCGCTTCGTCGCGCAACGTCGTTGCAGCGATCCACCTCGTCAGTGACGGTTATCGAGAAGGCTGACATCGAGCGCTCGGCAGCGCCCGACCTGCAATCACTGCTGAAAGCCTATAGCGGGGTTTCGATCAAGGCGAATGGCGGGCAGGGGTCCAAATCGGACATTTATATGCGCGGCATGTCGTCTAAGCAGACGGTGGTGCTGGTCAATGGCGTGCGCACCGCATCCGCGACGGACGGAACAACGGCGCTGGCCAATATTCCGCTGACGTCCATCGAGCGTATCGAGATCGCCAAGGGCGGCCATTCCGCCCAATATGGCGCGGATGCGATGGGCGGCGTCATCAATATCATCACCAAACAGGGCGGAGCCTGCGGCGAGCGCTCCTGGTGCGGCAGCCTGTCCACGGGCGTCACCCACCCTTGGGGCGGCTATGCTTCCGGTTCGGTACAGGGGCAGAGCGCAGCGGGTGTCGATTATGCCTTTGGCGCGGCGATCACGGGCACGCAGGGTTATGATTTCACCAGCCCGGATGCGTGGGGACACGAACCGGACCGGGATGGTTTCCTGCAAGGCTCGTTCAACTTCTCGCTCGGAAAAGACTTCGATTGGGGCAGGCTCTATGCGGACGGGCTTTTGAGCCGGGGCCGCAATCAGTATGATTCCGAATATCCATCCGCCAATCAGGGCTACAACACCGCTTTTTCCGGAAAGATCGGCACCCGCATCGATCATACCGATGACTGGTCTTCGACGCTTGAGTTCAACTCTGGCATCGACAGCAGCCGCGATTTCCGCAAGGGCGTGTCCGGTGCGGACCGTTTTGAAACCAAGCGCTATGGCGTTTTCGCCTCCACCGAGAAAAGTTTCGAGACGGCCAAGGCAAAGCACGTTTTGACGGGCGGTGTAGAAGCCTATCGCGAGACGATCGATTCCACTGTCGCCTATGACGAAACGGGACGTGATCTCGCGGCGGTGTTCGGGCAATATTCGCTGGAATATGAAGCGCTGCGCGTCGATGGCGGCGTTCGCTACGACCACAACCAGCAATTCGGCGATGTGACTACCTACAATATCGGCGCGAGCTACGAGATTGTTCCCGATCTCGTTGTGCGTTCGTCTTATGCAACCGGCTTCCGCGCGCCGACCTTCAACGAGCTTTATTATCCGGGCTTTGCCAATCCAGATCTCGAGCCGGAAAATTCGCGCTCCTACGAAGTGGGGCTGAACTGGCAGATTTCGGCGGCAACCAGCCTTGATCTCGCATTTTATCGCAATGAATTGCGCGATGCGATCATGAGCACGGCACCTTCCTATCTGCCCTATAATGTAGCGCGCGCACAAATTACGGGCTTCGAGGCGACGCTCGGCCATCGCTTCAACGACCAGTGGGGCGTGAAGGGGATATTGGACTTCAAGCGACCCATCGATGAAGAAAACGATACCGATCTTGCCTATCGCGAACGTTTCAAGGCGACCGCCGAGGTAAACTACACACCGTTCGAAGGGCTCGACCTGACGGGTCGTGTCTTCTATGGCGGCTCGCGCTATGCCGATGTGGATAATAAGCGAAAGCTCGACGGCTATGTGACTGCCGATTTCGTGGCGCTTTATACCATCGACAAGCAATCGCAGCTCAAGTTCTCGGTCGAGAATATCTTTGACAAGGACTATCAGACAACCTCCGGCTATATTGCGCCGGGCCGCACCTTCAATATCGGCCTGACGCGGAATTTCTGAGGGTTTATCGACGGATGAAGAGAGCGACGATCCTTGGTGGAAACTGGCTTCTGGCGCTGGCAGCCATGATTTCGGTCGCTCTTTCTTCTGCCGAGGCCGCACCGCCGCAGCGCGTGGTGTCGATCAATGTCTGCACCGATCAGCTGGCCATGCTTCTGGCCGCGCCGGGACAGTTGCAGTCGGTCTCCCGTCTCGCGCGCGATCCGCAGCTTTCGGTGCTGGCCGGGCAAGCTGCGAAGCTGCCGGTCAATCAGGCGCAGGCGGAAGAGGTTTTCCTCATGAAGCCCGATCTGGTGCTGGCGGGCACGTTTTCATCGCAGGTGACGGTCGATCTTTTGCGCAGGCTTGGCCTGCATGTAGAACAGTTTGCCCCTGCGCGCTCCTTTGACGATATCGAAGCGCATCTCAAGCGCATGGGCGTGTTGCTCGGGCGCGAAGAACAGGCGGATGCGCTGGTCGCATCCATGCGGGCAAGGCTTGCGGCAATAGAGAAGCCGCAGCAACGCAAGACTGTCGCGCTCTACTTCGCCAATAGTTACACCTCCGGGCGCGGCACGCTGATTGACGAGGCGGTCAAGCGGGCGGGGCTCGATAATATCGCCGACCGGGCCGGTGTTAACGGGCCTGCGGCGCTGCCTCTCGAAATGCTGGTGATGGAAAAGCCGGACATGCTGGTCCTCAGTGCAAGCGAGCGCGCACCGGCGCTGGCTTTTCAGAATTTCCAACACCCGGCTTTGCGGGCGCTGGAACGCGAAGCAAAAGCAATGGCGCTTCCCGATAATCTGACTGTTTGCAGCGGGCCGTTCAGCGTTGAAGCGGTCGAAAAACTTGGCGAGGCGGCGCGTGACTGAAAAGGCTCGTTTCGTGCTTCTGCTTGTCGGCCTTACCGTGCTGGTCGCGGTGCTGTTCGTATGGTCGCTGCTGACCGGGCCAGCCAATATCAGCGTCGGCGACAGTTTGCGGGCGCTTTTCAGCGGCGAGGGCGATGCCATCGTACTGGTCATGCGTGAAATCCGCCTGCCGCGCGCCTTGCTAGGGCTTCTGATCGGGGCATCGCTCGGCCTGTCGGGAGCGGCGCTTCAGGGCTATTTGCGAAACCCGCTGGCGGAACCCGGCTTGCTCGGCGTCAGCGCTTCGGCTTCGTTTGGCGCGGTTATCGCGATTTATACCGGGCTGTCCCTGCTGTTTCCGCTGGCCTTGCCTCTGTTGGCGCTGGGCGGTGCATTCGCGTCGGTCTTTCTCGTCAACCTTCTGGCCGGGCGCAATGCCGGAACACTGGCGGTCATTCTGGCGGGCGTCGCGGTGACCAGCCTTGCCGGAGCACTGACTGCTCTCGCGCTCAACCTGTCGCCCAACCCCTTCGCGGCCATGGAAATCGTGTTCTGGATGCTGGGCTCGCTGGCGGATCGCTCGATGACCCATGTGATGCTGGTGACGCCGTTTATCCTCGTTGGCTGGATCATGCTTTTGTCGCTTGGGCGGGCGCTGGATAGCCTGACGCTTGGCGCCGATGCTGCGGCCAGCATGGGCGTCAGTCTGGCGCGCGTACAGCTTCTGGCCGTGCTCGGCACGGCGCTTTGTGTCGGGGCTTCGACAGCGGTGGCAGGTGCTATCGGATTTGTCGGCCTTGTCGTGCCGCATTTGCTGCGACCACTGGTCGGCGCGCGACCGTCGCGGCTGCTTGTCGCCAGCGCCCTGGGCGGCGCGGCTTTGCTGCTTGCTGCCGATATAACGGTGCGGGTCGCCATGCCGGGGCGGGAGCTGAAGCTCGGCGTCGTGACGGCCCTCATTGGCGCGCCATTCTTCCTGTGGCTGGTGTTCAAATATCGCAGGCAACTCGTATGACGGCGCTCTCGGTGAAAAATATCAGCGTGTCGCTGGGTGGCAAAAAGGTCTTGGAGCGCGTCAGCTTCGATACCGGCACCGGCGAGTTCATCGGCCTGATTGGACCGAATGGCGCAGGCAAAACCACACTTTTGAAATCCATGCTCGGCCTTGTCCGGGCGGATGGTGCGGTTTCACTCGATGGACGAGCAATAAGTAGTCTCAACGCCCGCGACAAAGCCCGCGCGGTTGCCTATCTGCCGCAGGAGCGCGATGTGGCTTGGCCGGTTTCCGCGCATATGCTGGTGTCATTGGGGCGGTCCGCGCTGAAGCCAAGTTTTGCTTCGCTGGACGCCGCCGATGAAACGCTGATCCGCTCTGCGATGCAGCGCATGGATGTTGAGGCTTTCGCCGAGCGTCCAGCCAATGCGCTTTCCGGTGGTGAACTGGCGCGGGTGCTGATCGCACGCGTTCTGGCGCAGGATACGCCTGTTATCCTTGCCGATGAACCGGTGGCCGGGCTTGATCCGTCACATCAGCTGGCACTGATGGAAAATTTTGCAGCCCTTGCGCATGAAGGCCGGACGGTCATCGCCTCGCTGCACGAGCTTGGCCTTGCGGCGCAATATTGCACGCGGCTGATCATTCTCGACAATGGGCGTCTGGTGGCTGACGGTTCGCCGCAGAACGTGCTGACGCCGGAGCGGCTGCGGCAGGTTTACGGGATCGAGGCGCATATACTGCATCTCGACGGCCAGTTCATCGTGCAGCCCAAGTCGCGCGCCTAAAGCGCATCCCGAAAAGTGTGAAACGGTTTTCGGAAAAGATGCGCGTTAAAACAAAGGATTAGAGCGCCGATCTGATCTAATCAGATCGAAATCCCGCGCTTAAACTCTGCGCCACTGCCTTTCGCGCGCTGAAGCGTAGATCGTTTCCACCGTCTTTTGCACTTCATAGCCTTCGCGGAAATCGGCATGGCCGTTTTGGTGGCCCGCAATGGCCAGCAGGAAGTCGCGCACTTCGATGGTCTTGAGGTCGTTGAACCCGATCTGATGTCCAGCCGCTACGCAGAACGAACCATAGGGTTCGTGTTCGGGACCGGCAAAAATCTTGCGGAACCCCTGCTGGTTCTTTTTATCGGCATAGAGAAAAAGGTCCAGCTCGTTGAAACGCTCCTGCGAGAAGAAAATCGCTCCCTTGGAACCGGAGATTTCAAAGTCGTGCTGCATTTTGCGCCCGCTGGCGATCCAGCTCGCTTCCAGTGTTCCGGTCGCGCCATTGGCAAAGCTCACCATGGCGTGACAGACATCATCCACTTCAACGGGTTTGTTCTGTGAGAGATTGGCGCTGTCCGGGCGCTGGCGAATGGCGGTGACGGTCTTGCCCATAACTTCGGCAATTGGCCCGACCAGATAACGTGCGGCGGCGATGATATGACTGCCGATATCGGCAAGGGCACCCCCACCACCCGCCGGGTCCAGCCGCCACGTCCATGGGATGCGCGCATCGGCCATGAAGTCTTCCGCATGAATGCCGCGAAAGTTTCGGACCTCTCCAATTTCGCCGCTGTCGATAATGTCTTTCGCGAGCCGCATCATCGGGTTCTTGAGATAGTTGAATCCAACGGCTGTCTGGATGCCTTTCTTTTCCGCCGCCAGCGTCATCTCCAGACAATCGGCTGCGCTGGGGGCGAGGGGCTTTTCGCAATAGACATGCTTGCCCGCATCAATCGCGGCCAAGGCCATTTCCTTGTGAAAGCGATTGGGCGTTGTGATATCGACGAGATTGATTGCCGGATCGGCCATCAGGTCGCGCCAGTTGCCGGTCGCATGGGCAAAGCCCAGTTGTTTTGCGGCTTTCTGCGCCGTTGTTTCATCAATGTCTGCCAGCGTGCGCAGCTCAACCTGCAACGGCAGATCGAAGATGCGATTGACGTTGGCAAGCGCCAGCGCATGGGTCTTGCCCATAAAGCCCGACCCGATCAGACCTGTAACGACTGCCATGCCTTCCTCCCAAGCGCTGACACCATCCATGCTGGCAAAGTTCAGCCCGCAATACATATCATCCACTCGGAAAATATGCCGTTCGGGGAGAGCTTATGCGATTGACATGAGCTAACAGAAATGGAATTATAATTCCACGATAATTTTCTAATGATTGTTTCATTCTATTGAGTAGCCGATATCGGTTTATGTTGCGGGTCATGGCTTGGAGGAAGTCACCGTAACGAGGCCGGTACGACTGAAAAATCGGGAAAAACCGGCGGGGAGCGTCGGGCAATGGGAGGAGTGAACATGAAATCTCTTTTGAAATCGGCAGTCGCTGGCGTGGCCCTTATGGCTGCATCATTTGCTGCCCATGCGGCTGACATCAACATTGTTGTCGTCAGCCATGGCCAGGCATCGGATCCGTTCTGGTCCGTTGTGAAGAATGGTGTGGCGGAAGCTGCCAAGGATACAGGCGCAAAGGTTGACTATCGTGCGCCGGAAACCTTCGACATGGTGCAGATGGCGCAGCTTATCGATGCGGCCATCAACCAGAAGCCGCAGGGTATCGTCGTATCGATCCCCGATGCCGATGCGCTCGGACCGTCGATCCAGCGCGCCGTCGCGGCGGGCATTCCAGTCATTTCGATGAATTCCGGCTCTGACGCCTCCAAGAAGCTCGGCGCGCTGCTGCATGTCGGTCAGGATGAGGCCGATGCGGGCAAAGCCGCCGGTGAAGCCCTGAAGAAGGCGGGCGGCAAGAAGGGCATCTGCGTCAATCAGGAAGTGGGCAATGTCTCTCTTGACCAGCGTTGCGCCGGTTTCAAGGAAGGTTTTGGCGATGTGACCGTTCTGCCGACCTCAACCGACCCTGCGGAAAACGAAGCCAAGGTGCGTGCAGCGCTGGCTTCGGATACGGCTATCGATACGATACTGACGCTCAACGCTACGCTTGCCGGTGAACCGGCCGTGAAGGCAGCAGGCGAAAGCGGCCGCAGCGGCATCCATGTCGCGACCTTCGACATGTCGGCTGGCTTCCTTGAAGCGATCCAGAACGGCAAGGCGGACTTCGCCATCGACCAGCAGCAGTTCCTGCAAGGCTATCTGCCGGTTTCGTTCCTGGCGCTCCATGCGAAATATGGCCTGATGCCTGGCGGCAATGTGCCTTCCGGTCCGAACCTGATTACCAAGGACAAGGCCAAGCAGGTGGTTGAGTTGTCCGCCAAGGGCATCCGCTAGAACCGGCAATATTTCGGCTCTGGCGGCCTGCAAATGGCACTGTTTTGCGCTTCCGGTGCTCATGTACCCAAAAGTACACTGCGCTCCGGTTCTCAAACTGCACCATTTTCGGCTCGCCAGAACCAAAATCTCCTCCGGTTCTAAATAGCTATTGTAGCACCCGCCCATTGCGATGGGCGGGAACGGGTGGTCGCACCCTGAGCTCGACGGCTGCGGATCAAGCGGCTGCGAGACGGCTTCAGGAGAAAATCATGAGTGAACCAATGTCCGAACCGAAGCCCGCGACGATTGCGGCGCAGCGAGACGAACGGCTGAAAAC
>JAEXXS010000340.1 GCA_023451915.1 Pseudomonadota bacterium
CGCCTGCTCGACATTCGTGGCAATCTGGCCAAGAGCGTGGAACGCTGAGCGTTCATTCTGAAAACACGGATTTAAACTTCTCCCGAAGCAAAGCTTTCTGCACTTTGCCCATGGCGTTTCTCGGCAATTCATCCATCAAAACCAGTTTCTTTGGTCTCTTGAAATTGGCCAATGAGGCTGCAATCGTTTTGGAAATCAGTTCCAGATCAGGAGAGACGCCTGGCATCGGAACGACAATTCCAAGTACGGATTCCCCGAAATCCGAATGCGGGACGCCCACAACAGCGCTCTCGAGAATACCGGGCTGGGTATCGAGAAGCAGTTCGATTTCCTTCGGATAGACGTTGAGCCCGCCCGAAATGATCAGATCCTTGGCTCTGCCAACGATATGCACGTAACCATTGGCATCCAGTTTTCCGATATCGCCAGTAATGAAGAAGCCATTCTGACGCAACTCCGCATCGGTCTTCTCAGGCATCCGCCAATAGCCCGCAAAAACGCCCGGTCCGCGCACTTCGACCATTCCGGTTTCACCCTGTGATAAAGGCTCGCCCGTTTCGGGATCGGTGATTATGAGCTCCACGCCCGGCACCGGCAGACCAACGGTTCCGGCTTGGCGTTCTCCATTGTATGGATTTGAAGCCGTTATGTTCGTTTCGGTCATACCGTAACGTTCCAGAATGCGATGGCCTGTGCGCTTTTCAAATGCGTCGAATGTTTCCGAACGCAGCGGCGCCGATCCCGAGATGAATACTCTTATGTGCGTAGCCGCATCGCGCGACAGCCGGGCATCGTTGAGAAGACGATCATAGAATGTTGGCACGCCCATCATCGATGTAGCCTCGGGCAGCATTTCGAATACCTGTTCCAGATCGAACTTTGGAAGAAACAGCATCCTACCACCGGCCAGCATCATGACGTTGCAGGCGATAAACAGCCCATGTATGTGGGACAATGGCAAAGCGTGGAGCAACACATCGTCGCTCGTAAACTGCCACAACTGCTTCAATGCCTGCGCATTCGAAAGCAGATTTGCGTGGGTGAGCATTGCGCCTTTCGAGCGTCCGGTCGTACCTGATGTATAAAGTATGGCGGCCAGATCATTGGGCATACGGTCCGCGACAGTGAACTGACGCGGTTGCCCCCTTGCCTGATCTGTTAGACTACCACTCCCATCCGCATTCAGGGTGAAGATCACCCGATTAGGCTTTCTGATAGCGTCCTTCAACGCAGACGCCGTCGCAGAACTGCAAACGATCGCGCTAACGTCACCGTCGTCGATGTAATAGGCCAGTTCAGTAAGCGTATAAGCTGTATTCAAAGGGATGAGCACAATGCCGGTCATGATGCAGGCTGCATAAAGACCCAGCGCTTCAAAGCTCTTATCCACCTGCATGATAAGCCTGTCACCGGGCCTCAGCCCGTTTTGGGTGAGCGCATGAGCTTGCGAACTCGCAAGTTCAAGGAAATCACGATAGTTGATACGCTTGCCGTCCGGCCCCTTCAGAAAGAGACGGCTCTCCTTGATATGCGGACTGAGTAAAAAATCGTATAAATAGTTTGACATGAATACCTGCCATTTAAATATATAAGTTTACTATATTGTCATATATAAATAAAATTGACCATCCTTATTCATTAGGATGTGTTTTTCTCAAACATAGAATATTACTGTAAAGAATATAAATTCGACTGGCTTGGCCTTTGAAGGCCGTTGCTTTTAGAATGAACAAATACCCACTCACCATCAAGCCGAGCTTTAAAAGCAATAAAAGCGCCAGTTTCCCGGCGCTTTTGCATTTCCGTAGATAACAAGTCCTATCAGGCGGCAAGCGCCTTCGGCTTGATCAGGCCGCGAGCGACCAGCAGTTCTGCGATCTGGATCGTGTTGAGCGCGGCCCCCTTGCGCAGATTGTCCGAAACAATCCACATGGCCAAGCCGTTTTCGACCGTAATATCCTCGCGGATACGGCTGATATAGGTCGCGTCTTCACCAGCGGATTCATAGGGCGTGATGTAACCGCCATCTTCGCGCTTATCGATAACCTGGCAACCCGGCGCTTCGCGCAGGATTTCACGCGCTTCTTCCGGCGAAAGCGGGTTTTCGAACTCGATATTCACGGCTTCCGAATGACCAATGAAGACCGGAACGCGAACGGCCGTCGCCGTCAGCTTGATCTTCGGATCAAGCATCTTCTTGGTTTCGGCCACGATCTTCCATTCTTCCTTGGTGTAGCCATCTTCCATGAAGACATCGATATGCGGGATCACGTTGAACGCGATACGCTTAGTGAACTTCTTCGCCGTGACAGGATCAGCCACGAAAACAGCGCGCGACTGTTCGAACAGCTCATCCATGCCTTCCTTGCCTGCACCCGAAACCGACTGGTAAGTCGAAACAACGACGCGCTTGATCTTGGCCGCGTCATGCAGCGGCTTCAGAGCAACGACAAGCTGCGCGGTCGAACAGTTCGGGTTGGCAATGATGTTCTTCTTGGTGAAGCCCGTGATGGCGTCCGGATTGACTTCCGGCACGACCAGCGGAACATCCATGTCGTAACGCCAGGCCGATGAATTATCGATGACGACGCAGCCCTGCTTGCCGATCTTCGGCGACCATTCCTTCGAAATCGTGCCGCCAGCCGACATCAGGCAGATGTCCGTATCGGAGAAATCGTAAGTATCGAGCGCGCGAACTTTCAGCGTCCTGTCGCCATAGGACACTTCCGTGCCCTGGCTGCGGCGCGATGCGAGCGCAACAACTTCATCAGCCGGAAAACCGCGTTCTTCGAGAATATTGAGCATTTCGCGCCCGACATTACCGGTGGCGCCAACAACTGCTACCTTGAAACCCATTTTTCGTCTCCTGTCCCTCTCCGCTTCCAGATCCGGAACCCCGCAGGCCACGCGGGTTATCCGTCCCCGGGCCAGACCCGGGGAGAGGGCGAGCAGGCCAAGGG
>JAEXXS010000363.1 GCA_023451915.1 Pseudomonadota bacterium
CCCCTGGTCAGCTCCAGCGCCTGCCGTTCGAACAGGCGGCGATAGATGCCGTCCGGCTTGCGGATCAGCGCATCATGGTCGCCTTCCTCGATGATGCGGCCCTTGTCGAAGACCAGCAGCCTGTCGAGCGCGCGCACCGTCGAAAGCCGGTGGGCGATGACGAGCGTGGTGCGCCCGACCATCAGGCGTTCCATCGCCTGCTGGATCAGCACTTCCGATTCCGAGTCGAGGCTGGACGTGGCCTCGTCGAGGATCAGAACCGGCGCATTGGCCAGAAACGCCCGGGCGATGGCCACGCGCTGGCGTTCGCCGCCCGACAGCTTCACGCCGCGCTCACCCACCAGCGTCGCATAGCCCTTCGGCAGCCGCATGATGAAGTCATGCGCGCTGGCAAGGCGTGCTGCTTCCTCAATCTCGGCCTGTGACGCGCCGGGGCGGGCATAGGCGATGTTCTCGGCCAGCGTGCGGTGAAACAGGATTGGTTCCTGCTGCACGATGGCGATCTGCGACCGCAGCGACGCCTGGGTGACTTCCGCGATGTTCTGGCCGTCAATGCGGATGGCGCCGTCAGTGACGTCGTAAAGCCGCTGGATCAGCTTCACGAAAGTGGTCTTGCCGGAGCCGGAATGGCCGACAAGGCCAACCCGCTCGCCCGCATCGATCTTGACCGAGAAGTCGCGGTAAAGCGGCTCTTCATGGTTGCCGTAATGGAAGGTGACGTGATCGAAGGTGATCTCGCCAGCACCGATCTTGATCGCCGGTGCGCCGGGCTTGTCGGCAATGCCATAGGGCTGGGCTTCGATCTCGACCAGTTCTTCCATGTCGTTGACCGACCGTTGCAGGTTGCGGATATGCATGCCGACATCGCGTAGATAGCCCTGCAGCATGAAGAAGGCCGTGAGCACGAAGGTGATGTCGCCTGCCGTGGCCTGTCCCTTGCTCCACAGATAGAGCGCAAAGGCAATGACAACACCGCGCATGACCAGAAGGTTCGCGCCCTGAATAAAGCCGTTCAGTGTGCCGATCAGCCAGGTGCGGCGCGTGCGGCTGCGCCACTTGGTAACGACCTTCGACAAACGAACATCTTCACGGCTTTCCGCGCCGAATGCCTTCACCACTGCGTTGCAGGAGATGGCATCGGCCAGAGCGCCGCCCATGCGCGTGTCCCAGCTATTGGCCAGGGTGGCGGCAGGCGCAACAAAGCCAAGCGAAATCACAATCGTGCAGAGGATGAACAGGACCGAACCGATGGCGACCAGCAAGCCCATCAGCGGCCAGTACCATGACAGCAGCGCAACCGAGCCAAGCAGCATCAGCAAGGACGGCAGCAGGGCGATGATCAGCGTGTCATTGAGCAGGTCGAGCGCCCACATGGCGCGCGAAACCTTGCGGACCGTCGATCCGGCAAAGGCATTGGCGTGCCAGTCGGTCGAAAACCGCTGCAACCTGTTGAAAGAACTTGCCGCCATGTCGCTCATGATCTTCAATGTGAAGTCGGTGATGACATAGAAGGTCAGCTGACGGGTGATCAGCGCCAGCGCGCCCAGCGCAAGCAGAATGACCAATGCGTGAATGGCGGCATCCCATGCACCATTATTGCCGAGCGAAAGCGCATCGACCAGCCGCCCGGAATAGAGCGGGGTCAAAACATCTGCGGCTGTTGCAAGCAGCATGCCGATTATCATCAGCGCCAGCCGCAAGGGCTGACTTCGCCAATGGCTGAAAGTGTAGCTGAGGACATTGCGGAACGCAGGTCCCCGGAAATCTAAACGAAACCGAGTCATATCCATATTACCAGCCTGTGCTCGCGCGCAGAAACTGGCCCTTGATTGAGAAAACAAAACGATCGGCTCCCCGAGGAGCCGCGAACAGCGATGGTTTTGGAAAGATGCTCCGAAGGAGCGATTGTTAGCCCGCGAGGCGGGCCGCGGACCTAGCGATTAAAGGCGCCCGCGAAAACACTGGGCACCATTGGGAACGGGTAATGGACACGCATCTCATACCTCTTGCCAGTGTTTCAGATGATTGCACAATAAATGAGCAAAACCATTTGCCAAGGCCCAAAATGCACTTTCTGGTCTGCAATGGGTCAGGTGTGGCAATTTTGCAAGAACGTCGATTTTGGCATTTTAAAAGTAATACTTTTCACATTTTCTGCTAAAAGCCCGTTGCAACCTTGCATTCGCCGGATCTATGCGCGAATGAAAGTGAGATATATCAGGGCCGCACGGCTGATATCGGGAGAGAGTTCATATGACAATTCATCAGAATCTGATCGCTGGCGAGTGGGTTGGCGGTGATGGCACTGCCAACATCAATCCGTCCGACACCAATGATGTGGTGGGCACCTATGCCCGCGCAACTGCCGAAGACACAAAGGCTGCCATCGCAGCTGCAAAGGCTGCTTTCCCGGCCTGGTCGCGTTCCGGCATTCTGGAGCGCCACGCCATCCTGCGTAAGGCTGCCGACGAAATTCTGGCTCGCAAGGACGAGCTTGGCCGTCTCCTGTCGCGCGAAGAGGGTAAGACGCTGGCCGAAGGCATTGGTGAAACCATCCGCGCCAGCCAGATTTTTGATTTCTTTGCAGGCGAGTGCTTGCGCCTTGCCGGCGAAACGCTGCCATCAGCGCGTCCGGGCATTGGCGTCGAGATCACCCGTGAGCCGGTTGGCGTCGTCGGCATCATCACGCCGTGGAATTTTCCGATCGCCATTCCGACCTGGAAGATTGCGCCCGCGCTCTGCTATGGCAACACCATCGTCTTCAAGCCAGCCGACCTCGTGCCGGGCTGCTCCTGGGCGATTGTCGATATTCTGCATCGCGCCGGACTGCCGAAGGGCGTTCTCAACCTCGTCATGGGCAAAGGCTCCGTCGTCGGCCAGACCATTCTGGACAGCGCCGATGTGCAGGCCGTGAC
>JAEXXS010000399.1 GCA_023451915.1 Pseudomonadota bacterium
CCGAGCCTTTAAACACGTGGGGCGGGCACTTTGGGTTTTAGCTCAAACCCTGACGTTCCATTAGGCCCGTTTTGGAGAATGAGTTTATCTGTAAAGTAATGGCTGTGTTAGAAGGCGCTCTGATAAGCGCCGCCGTCAATAACCAGATTCTGCCCCGTTATATAGCCTGCATGCTGCGAGCAGAGGAAGGCGCAAGCCTTTCCAAACTCTTCCGGCTGGCCAATGCGTCCTGCCGGGATACGCGCCGCGCGCTTGGCGGCTTCCGCTTCTGCAGTGGTGCCGGTCTTCTGCGCGGAAAAGGCAAAGCCCTTGCGCAGACGGTCCGTGTCGAAGGCCCCGGGCAGGATATTGTTGATGGTGACATTAGCGCCTGCAACGGTGCGAGCAACGCCAGCCAGAAAGGCCGTCAGTCCCGCCCGCGCGCCGGACGACAAGTCCAGGCCCGGAATGGGCGCATAGACCGAGGTGGAGGTGATGTTGACGATGCGGCCAAAGCCCCGTTCAACCATGCCGTCGATGACCGCCTTGATCAGTTCGATCGGCGTGACCATGTTCTGCGTCACGCCTTCAAGAAGGGCTTCGCGGTCGAGCAGGCGGAAGTCGCGGAAAGGTGGTCCGCCATTGTTGTTGACCAGAATATCCGGGCTGGGGCAGGCGGCAAGCAGCGCCTGCTGGCCTTCGGGAGTCGAAACATCGGCGGTGACGGTGACCACATTGACACTATAGGCCGAACGTATGGCGTCAGCTGCTTCGAGCAGCGTTTCTTCATTGCGGCCGTTCAGCACGATATCGCACTCCGCCTCGGCCAGTGCTTCGGCGCAGGCGCGCCCCAGACCTTTGCTGGACGCGCATATGATTGCCTTGCGACCTTTCAAGCCCAAATCCACGGCTCGATCCTCTTTGCTTTTTAAAGGTCATGGAGACATGCCACCAAGCGCCAAGTGCAATCAACCGGATTCTGGTTGACGCGCTGATGTGTCCACTTTTCTCGGCGCTCATTTGACCATTTTTCGGTGTTTTTCACGCTCACTATTCGGTGATCGCGGTTAGCCGGTCTACCGCTGTCATATGCGCGTTACAGTCCTGTCATGCCCCTGTGACATGAATCAGGTTCCCTGCGCCTAGTTTCAGGTTGCCATTGAGAGGGACAACCATATGAGCACCGATGCAGCGCAGGCCAAGAAACTCCGGACGATTTTCATCTCGGATGTGCATTTGGGATCAAAGGCCGCGCAGGCCGACCTGCTTCTCGATTTCCTGCGCTACCATGATGCGGATACGATATTTCTCGTTGGCGATATCGTCGATGGCTGGCGGTTGCGGCGCAACTGGCACTGGCCACAGGAACACAATGACGTGGTTCAGAAGCTGCTGCGCAAAAGCCGCAAGGGCACCAACATCATCTACATCGCCGGCAATCACGACGAGTTCCTACGTCATTTTCAGGGGACGCATTTTGGCGGCATCGAAGTGAGGAACCGCGCCATTCACGAAACGGCGGAGGGCCGCAAGTTTCTGGTGATCCATGGCGATCAGTTCGATGTAGTGGTGCGCAATGCCCGCTTTATCGCTTATCTCGGCGATTGGGCCTATGACACAGCGATCTGGATCAATACCGCGATGAACCGAGTGCGGTCACTCTTCGGTCTGCGCTACTGGTCGTTTTCCGCCTGGGCGAAATTCCGCGTGAAGAAGGCCGTCAATTTCATCGGTGAGTTTGAAACGGTGGTGTCTGAAGAGGCGAAGCGTATTGGTGTTGATGGCGTCATTTGCGGCCATATTCACCACGCTACCATCGAAAAGATGAACGATGTTGAATATATCAACACCGGCGACTGGGTGGAAAGCTGCACAGCGGTGCTGGAACATTTCGACGGACGCATGGAACTGGTCACGTGGACCCAGATGCGCGACGAGAAATCGCCCGGCGGCAAGGCTGTTGCGCACGATAACAGGGCTGACGACAGCAGAATTATTCAGCTGCCGCGTCCCGCGCGCCCGGCCCCTAATGTGGCGAAAATTGCCGGATGAACAAGCTCGTCATCGTCACCGACGCCTGGCATCCGCAAGTCAACGGTGTCGTTCGGACACTGACCAAATGCCAGGACATGATGCGCGCGCGGGGCTACGAGGTGGTGGTCATTTCCCCACTCGATTACAAGTCGGTTCCGTGTCCGACCTATCCCGAAATCAGACTGGCGTTGACCACGCCAGGCGCATTTCGGCGGCGACTGGTACAGATGAAGCCGGACTATGTCCATATCGCTACCGAAGGTCCGCTCGGCTACATGGCGCGTCGGGCCTGTCTGAAAAAGGGCTGGAGTTTCACCACCAGTTTTCACACGCGCTTTCCTGAATATGTTGCGGAACGCTTTCCGGTTCCCTTGAGCTGGAGCTACGGCTTTCTGCGGCGGTTTCACAATGCCGCCTCGCATACGCTGGTTCCAACGCAATCCATTCTGGATGATCTGAAAGCGCGCGGTTTTACCGGTCTCAACCTGTGGACGCGTGGTGTGGATCGCGGTGTCTTTCACGCCCGCGCCAATGTGGATCGCGACTTGCCCGGGCCTGTCTTCATCTGCGTTGGACGCGTTGCCTCGGAAAAGAACCTTCCGGCTTTTCTCAGTCTCGATCTTCCCGGTACCAAACTGATTGTGGGTGACGGCCCGGCGCTTGATGATTTGAAATCACGCTTTCCCAATGCCGTATTTGTCGGTAAGCGGGAAGGTGAGGCGCTGGCGGAAACCTATGCGTCGGCTGACGTGTTCGTCTTTCCAAGCCGGACCGATACGTTTGGCCTCGTACTGCTTGAGGCGATTTCGTCCGGCCTGCCTGTCGCGGCGTTTCCTGTGCCGGGATCGAAAGATGTCATCGGCGCGACGGGTGCAGGTGTTCTTTCAGAAGATTTGCGCGCGGCCTGTCTGGCCGCGCTGGAACTCGAACCCTTTGATCCCGAACAGGTTGTGAAGCCTTTTACGTGGGACGCTTGCGCCGACATCTTTGAAGAGGCTTTGACCTCGATTGCCGGTGATCGTCCGTCCCGCACCTATCAGGAGGCGGTTCAGCCCCAGACGGTCGCGTCCGGCGGGTAAACAAGCGCGCCATCATAGCGAAGGCCCGGTTCGCGGTCATGCGCAAGGAGCAGCGGTCCGTCGAGATCGACCACCGTTGCTGTCTGCGCCAGTAGAACGGCGGGCGCCATGCCGAGCGATGTGCCGACCATGCAGCCCACCATGATCTTCAGGCCAAGCCCGATAGCCTTTTCGCGCATCACCAGACCTTCGGTCAGCCCGCCGGCCTTGTCGAGCTTGATGTTTACCGCATCGTAGCGCTTGGCCAGCTCTTCCAGACCTTCGGATGTGTGAACGCTTTCATCGGCGCAAATCATGACGGGCCGCTCGATCTGGCTCAGGATTGCGTCCTTGCCTGCGGGCAGGGGTTGCTCGATCAGGATGACGCCTGCATCGGCAGCGGCGCGCATATTTTCGGCTATATTCGCATCGGTCCAGCCTTCATTTGCATCGATGATGATGCGGCTGTTTGGCGCTGCGGCCGCGACAGCGCGAATACGTTCGATGTCGTTATCACCGCCCATCTTCACCTTGATCAGCGGATAATGCGCGACTTTGGCTGTCGATTCCGCCATTTCTTCAGGCGTGCCCAGAGATACGGTAATCGCGGTTTCAAGTGGCTTCAATTCACCGCCCAGCCTATCGGCAACGCGTTTGCCGGTGGTCTTGGCTTCCATATCCCACAGGGCGCAATCGACCGCGTTACGGGCAGCACCGGCTGGCATTAGCGTCTGGATATCCTGCCGCGTCGCGCCGCCTTCGATCTTTACCCGAACGGCTTCGATAGCAGCAGTGACACTTTCGATGCTCTCGCCATAGCGCGCATAGGGAACGCATTCGCCGCGCCCCTGATGTTCACCGTTGCCGATTACACACACAACGACTGCCGCTTCGGTTTTTGACCCGCGCGAAATTGTGAATTTACCGGCGATAGGATAGCGTTCAACAAGGATATTCAAGGTATTCTGCATGGGGAGCCTTCCGAATCTCAATCCCGA
>JAEXXS010000073.1 GCA_023451915.1 Pseudomonadota bacterium
CGCTGCCCACAGGGCAGGGCAAGGAACTGGGCACGATTACGATTTCGCAAACCGCGAAGGGGCTGCAATTTACCCCCCATCTGAAGGGCATAGCCGCAGGCGAACATGGCTTCCATGTCCATGAAAAAGGCAGCTGTGCTCCGGCGGAAAAGGATGGCAAGACCGCTGCCGCAGAGGCGGCTGGCGGGCACTTTGATCCGGGCCATACCAAGCACCACATGGGGCCGGAAGGAAAGGGCCATATGGGCGACCTGCCGCTTTTGAAAGCGGATGCGGACGGGAAGATTACCGGCAGTGTGGTTTCGCCGCGCCTTAAATCGCTGGACGAGATAAAGGGCCGCGCCCTGATGATCCATGTCGGCGGCGATAATTATGCGGATAAACCAAAGCCGCTGGGGGGCGGCGGCGCGCGTTTCGCCTGCGGCGTGATTGAATAGTCCCCGCTACACCCCGGAGCTATCAGCTCCGGGGAAGCGGATGGGGCTCAGCCCCAGTTTTCGATGCGCAGTTTTGAACCATCGGAAAAACGGGAAATGTGGAACGGCGATGGATCGACCACTGGCGTTTCACCGCTCACCATATCCGCAACCAGACGGCCAGCACCGGGGCCGATGCCAAAGCCGTGGCCGGAGAAGCCGGTTGCGACGATGAGGCCTTCAACACCGGGGACAGGCGAAATGGTCGGGATGATATCCGGCATCGTGTCGATCATTCCCGCCCATTCCTGTGCAATCGAGACGGACGCAAAGGCGGGGATCGCCTGTTTCAGCTTTGCCAGAATGGCCGCATTGGCGGCGTGGTGTGGTTCGGGGTCGAGCGTGCGGACTTTCTCGAAGATCGAGACCTGATCCGCAGAGCGCAGCTTCCACTGGAACGCTTCTTCAAAGAAGCGTTTCCCGAAACGGAAGCGCACATTGAACCATTCGCCGCTCGACAGTGAGGGCAGAAAATCCTTCAGATAGCGTAAGCTGTCGGGAACGATATCCGCAATCGAGCCGCCAAGGCTCGCGACCGTATAGCCGCCGTCGAGGCGCTTGCGCAGCGCGAAATCCGAATAAGCGATGGCCGGTTCCACGCCCGCTTCAATCGGCGTGGTGCGGAACACCGACGAGCGAACTTTAAGCTGCGGCAGGCGGGCGTTGAATTCCGAAATGATAAGGCGTGACCATGCGCCGCCAGCCACTACGACCGCCTCACAGCGCACACGGCCCTTTTCCGTTAGAACGGCAGTGACGCGGCCATTAGTCGTTTCGATGCCGCGCACCGCACAATTCTGCAGGATGACGGCGCCGTCTTCCTGCGCCTTGGCGGCAAAGGCGGGAACGGCCTTTTGCGGTTCGGCGCGGCCGTCAAGCGGCGTGATCATGCCGCCCGCAAGGCGACGCGTCAGACCCGGAGCCAGCGCTTCGGCCTGCTGGCTGGTCAGAATGTCGGTTTCAATGCCATGTTCGCGGGCAGCGGCAATCCATTGTTCATAATTCGCCATCTGCTCGGCTTTTTCAGCCGCATAGGCAATGCCCGTCACGCGGAAACCAGTTTCGCGGCCCGTGCGTTCATTCATTCCTTCCCAAAGCCGCATGCTTTCGACGATCAGCGGCATTTCGCGGGTATCGCGGCCCGTGCGACGGCACCAGCCCCAGTTGCGGCTGGATTGTTCGCCCGCGATCTCACCCTTCTCGAACAGGGTGACCGGAATGCCGCGTTCGGCCAGAAACAGGGCGGTGGAAACACCGATGACGCCGCCGCCGATAATGGCGATTTTTGTTTCCTGCGGCAGGCGTTCGGCTGTCGCGACCTTGTCCGTGACGGGCCCCATGGTCATTCTCCTGAAGTGTGATTAGGCATGCGGAAGCGTGCGGAACATGCTCCGCTTTTTGCCTGCAATCAACCAAGTTGATACCCAAAGCAATATCGAAATCCGAAAAAGATGCGGCGGCTGTCCGGTTCTTGAGGAATTCTGTCCGGTTTTACTGGCGAAGCTGGCAAACACGCTTTATAGCGAGGAAATGGACAAAGGGATTCCAGTCAGGCATGGACTCGCGAAATCAGATTGAGCAATTGCAGGAAGACGCGGCAGCGTCTGGTCCGGCTCTGAGGCTTTCGGGCGTTACGCGCCAGTTTGGCCCTGTGCTTGCGCTCAATAATGTGTCGCTCGATGTTGAGGCTGGTGAGATCATCTGTCTCGTCGGCCATTCCGGCTGCGGCAAAACCTCAATGCTGCGCATTATTGCCGGTATAGACGCGCCCGATGCCGGTTCGCTGCGCATGGGCGGCAAGGTGCTGGCTTCTCCCACCACATTCGTGGAGCCCGACAAGCGCAATATCGGCGTGGTCTTTCAGGATTACGCGCTGTTTCCGCATTTGACCGTTCGCGACAATGTCCTGTTCGGTCTGCGCAAGATGCGCCGTGATGTGGCCGAGGGCCGCGTGCGCGAACTGCTCGAGCTTGTCGGCCTGTCGCATATGGCCGACCGCTATCCGCATATGCTGTCGGGCGGGGAACAGCAGCGCGTGGCGCTGATCCGCGCGCTGGCTCCCAAGCCGCATCTTCTGTTGATGGATGAGCCGTTTTCGAATCTGGACCGGGGCCTGCGGGCAAAGGTGCGTCGCGAGACGGTGAGCCTGTTGCGCGCTATCGGCACGACGGCAATTATCGTGACGCATGAGGCGGAAGAAGCGCTTTCGACCGGCGATCGCGTGGTGCTGATGCGTTCGGGCGAGATCGTTCAAAGCGGCACTGCACGAGACCTTCACGACCGTCCTGAAAGCCGCTATGCCGCAGACTTCTTCTGCGATTTCAATGTCATTCCCGGCGTGTTGCAGGGCAGCACGGTGGAAACCGCTTTCGGCAGTTTCCACGCGCCGAAAGTACCGCAATCCGCCAAGGACGTGTCTGTCTATCTGCGCCCCGGCGATCTGCATATCGTCGCGGATGACGAGGCTGGTCCCACCGAACTGCGCTGCCTGATCGAGATGCGCACCTTCCTCGGCGAAACGGAAGAGCTGGTGCTCCATGCCGACGCCACGCCGTTGCGCTTGCGTCTGCGCACGTCCCTTCATGTGCCAAGCACCGTCAACCATGTGTTTGTTCGTTTCGACCGCGATAAGGCCTTGATCTTCCACAGCTGATTTCGATGGGTTCGCTTTTGCCCAACGCGGCGATTGACCGAACCCGAAACAGCTAATATAAGTTGATTACATCACTCATCATTTAATTTGGAACCATTCCAAACGGAGGTAAAATGCCCATTATCGCGCGTGCCGGCCTTGCTCTCATTGCGGCGACATTTCTATCCGGAGCTGCTTCCGCCAATGAGGTGAATATTTACACAACGCGCGAACCGGGCCTCATTCAGCCTCTGCTTGACGCCTTCAAGGCGTCGACGGGCATTACGGTCAATACCGTGTTCCTGAAGGACGGTCTGGCCGAGCGTGTCGCCTCGGAAGGCGCAAGCTCCCCTGCCGATATTCTGATGACGGTGGATGCGGGCAATCTCGTCGATCTCGCGGAAAAGGGACTGACCCAGCCGGTTGAATCGAAGACCCTGAGCGAAGCCGTGCCGGAACAACTCCGTGACGCCAAGGGCAACTGGTATGCCCTGTCGCTGCGCGCCCGCGTGGTTTATGCGGCAAAGGATCTGGAACTCGACGCCATCAATTATGAAGACCTGTCCGACCCGAAGTGGAAAGGCAAGATCTGCATTCGCGCCGGTCAACATCCATATAATACCGCGCTTTTCGCCGATTACATCGCTCATTACGGCGTTGAAAAGACCGAAGCCTGGCTGACCGGCCTGAAGGCCAATCTGGCCCGCAAGGCTGCCGGTGGCGACCGCGATGGCGCCAAGGATATTGTCGGCGGCATTTGCGATATCGCCGTTGCCAACTCCTATTATGTCGGCCTGATGCGTTCGGGTAAGGGCGGTGATGAGCAAAAGACCTGGGGCGAGGGTATCAAGGTCATTCTCCCGACCTTCAAGGACGGCGGCACGCAGG
>JAEXXS010000455.1 GCA_023451915.1 Pseudomonadota bacterium
GGCAAAAAGGCGATAAATCACCGGCAATACAGACGCATTGCGGCTGCTGCTCGCAAGCGGCGCAACTGGCTTTCATGCAGGAGTTTAGGATGAAGACCGAACCGAACGAAGTCCACAACAGGCCGAAACTGGTCACCGTTTTCGGCGGCTCCGGCTTTGTGGGGCGCGCGGTCGTCGCAAGTCTCACCAAGCGCGGTTATCGCGTGCGCGTTGCGGTGCGCAAGCCCGAAGTGGCTTATTACATGGCCCCGCTCGGCAATGTCGGGCAGATCCAGATGGTGCAGGCCAATGTCCGCAATCGCGCATCGGTCGATCTGGTCGTCAAGGGTTCCGACCATGTCGTGAACCTCGTCGGCATTCTCGCAGAAAGCGGTCGCCAGCGTTTCAACACGGTTCAGGTGCTGGGCGCGAAGAACATTGCCGAAGCCGCCAAGGCCGCCGGCATTCCGATGACGCATATTTCGTCGCTCGCCGCCGATGTGAACTCGGCCTCGGACTATGCCCGCACCAAGGCTGAAGGCGAAAATGCTGTGCTTTCCGTGCTGCCGGAAAGCGTTATCCTGCGTCCGTCGATCATTTTCGGCCACGAAGACCGCTTCTTCAACCGCTTCGCCAATATGGCGCGCTTCTCGCCCTTCCTGCCGGTCATCGGCGGCGGCGAAACGAAGCTTCAGCCGGTCTATGTCGGCGATGTGGCGGAAGCCGTTGCCCGCGCGGTCGATGGCAAGCTGATGCCGGGCGGCGTCTATGAACTCGGCGGCCCGGATGTGCAGCCGTTCAGGAACTGGATGAAGGACATGCTGCGCGTCATCGACCGCAAGCGCGTTCTCATCTCGCTGCCATGGTGGGTCGCCCGCCTGCAGGCTTCGGTTCTAAGCCTGCTGCCAAACCCGCCGATCACCAATGATCAGGTGACGCTCCTGAAATCCGATAATGTGGTTTCGCAAGCAGCCATCAAGGAAGGCCGCACCCTGCAGGGCATGGGCATTACGCCGGAAGGCGTTGACGCCATTCTGCCAGCCTATCTGTGGCGCTACCGCGTGGCCGGTCAGTACACCAAGACCGGCTTTGCGTGAGATTATCGATAGTCGGAAATGAATAAGGGGCCTCGCGGCCCCTTTTTTTTGCTTTTATACGCCAAAGCTCTTATGGCCAACGCTCTGGCAGGATTTTCGCTCTGAAGAGTCGAAAATGGTGGTTTTCGAGAACCGGAGCGGAGTGTACTTTAAGGTACATGAGCACCGGGAGCGCAGAAAAACGCCATCTGCAGACCGTCAGTGCGGAAATAATGGCGGAGCGTTAGCCCCAGATCAGAAGGGCGGCTAGGCCAGCCGAACCGACGATCAGACGCCACCAGGCGAAAAGCTTGAAGCCGTGGCGCGAGACATAGTCGAGCAGATAGCGCACGACGAACACGCCCGAGATGAAGGCCATCACGAAGCCCACGGCGATCAGCGCGCCATCATTCATCGTGAGCATGTCGCGGCTCTTGTAGAGATCATAGGCGAAGGCGCCTGCCATGGTCGGCATGGCGAGGAAGAACGAGAATTCGGCAGCAGAACGCTTATCCGCGCCCAGCAGCAGCGAACCGACAATCGTCGAACCCGAACGCGATACGCCGGGGATCATGGCAAGGCACTGGATGAAACCGATGGCAAGGCACATCGGCAGCGGATAATCCATCACATCGTGATAGCGCGGCTTCAGATTGAGCTGGTCGACCCAGAGCAGGATCAGACCGCCGAGGATCAGCATGACGCAGACCAGCATCGGCGTTTCAAAAAGCACGCTCTTGATGAAGCCATGCGCAGCCGCACCGATGAAAGCGGCGGGCAGGAAGGCGATCAGGATACCGAAGACAAAGTGACGCGTGCGCGCATCACGCGGAAAATCCGCCAGAAGCTTGAGCAATTTCGCCGAATAAACGGTGAGAATGGCCAGAATAGCGCCGAGCTGGATCAGCACCTCGAACGTCTTTCCTGTGGATTCAAATCCCAGAAAATGCCCGACCAGCAACAAATGCCCGGTGGAGGAAACCGGGATAAATTCGGTCAAACCTTCGATCAGACCGAGAAACGCGGCTTCCAGCAGATTAAAAATATCCATGAAGTCAGTACCTTAGAGTGGTTGGCACGATGATGGCATCTGAACCGGCTCGCCCTAGCGGCTGTGGCGACTAAGACGGGCGCTTCCAGCGATTGCTTGTCTCACGCAAACATAGGTCTTATAGACTTTATATTCCGTTGAGGCGGCGTCGAATCGCTTGGCAGCAGAAATAGCCTGCTGCCTGCGCAAACGCCATGCCAATCTCCGGACGTTCAATTCAAGCTGTGTCAGTCGAGAGTACCGCGTCGATCATGCTTACGCTGTTTCATCATCCCATGTCTTCAGGCTCGCGTTATGTGCGGCTTATCCTCGGCGAATATGGCGTGGAAGCGGAACTGATCGAGGAAAGGCCGTGGTCGCGCCGCAAGGAATTCCTTGCGCTGAACCCCGCCGCCACCTTGCCAGTACTGCTGGCGGAAAACGACCTGCCGGTGGTGGGCGCAACGGTGATTGCCGAATATCTCGATGAAACGCGCGGCGCGTTGAAGCGCAACCGCCGTCTTCTGCCGGAAAGCCCGATGGAGCGCGCCGAAGTGCGCCGTTTGGTCGATTGGTTCCTGCTGAAATTCGAAAACGAAGTCACGCGCCATATCACCCGCGAGCGCGTTTATAAATTGCAGATGGCGGCTGAAATGGGCGGCAGCGCACCGGATTCGACCGCGATCCGCGCAGCCCGCACCAATATTCGCCAGCATATGAAATATATCGACTGGTTGGCCGCAACCCGCGACTGGCTGGCAGGCGCGCATCCAAGCTATGCCGATATGGCGGCGGCAGCAGCGGTGTCCGTGCTCGATTATCTCGGTGAAATCGAATGGGGCGAGACCCGTGCCGCGCGCGACTGGTATGCGCGCATGAAGTCGCGTCCCGCTTTCCGCCCGCTCCTGTCCGATCGTGTGCGCGGGCTAGCCCCGGTGGCCCATTATGGCGACCTCGACTTCTGAGACAAAGGCCGACAGGCTGAAGCGCTTCCTCATCGAAGAAGCCAAAGCCGTGGGTTTCGACGCCGTCGCCTTCACCACGCC
>JAEXXS010000419.1 GCA_023451915.1 Pseudomonadota bacterium
GCTCCTCCAAGGAATGCTTCAGTCCGACAAAAGCCGAACCCCTCCTGATATGCAGCCGATTCCTCTAATCGGTGGAGAATGGTTACAGCAGCCAAGCTTTCAATCAGCTTTCAATAAACTTGCAGCCTATTTTATGGCGTTGGTGGTTCGTGCCAATTCCTTACAGTTCCTAAAAGGTGGCGGCATAAGCGAGGCGGAAGTCCACTGAGAAAACCGCGCGAAACTGTTCGGACAAACCAACCATTTCTCAGGAACCGGCATCGAAGGCATCGCCAAAGGCTCAGGCAGCATGTTCCCTTTTTGTTTCGAATACTCTAATAAAGTTCACAAGAGCATGTCAGCCGATTAACCGCGGTCCCGTGTTCAGAACCATTCATGCGTGACGAGGACATATGGCAGCGGCCCATCTGGAAAAACTGAATGATCGCCAGCGAGAAGCGGTCGAGCATGGCGTCGCTATGCCGGATGGTGCGATCGGCGGTCCACTTTTGATCATAGCGGGTGCTGGATCGGGCAAGACGAACACATTGGCGCATCGCGTAGCCCACCTGATCGTCAATGGCGCTGATCCGCGCCGGATATTGTTGATGACATTCTCGCGTCGCGCGGCGTCCGAAATGGCGGGGCGTGTGCAGCGTATTTGCAAACAAGTGCTTGGCGATAATTCGAGCGTCATGACAGACGCCCTGGCGTGGGCGGGAACGTTTCATGGAATTGGCGCGCGTCTTTTGCGTATTTACGCCCAACAGATAGGGCTCAGCGCCGACTTTACCATTCATGACCGAGAAGACAGCGCCGATCTCATGAACCTCATTCGTCATGAACTGGGTTTCTCAAAAATGGAAAGCCGTTTTCCAACCAAGGGCACGTGTCTGGCAATCTATTCGCGGGTCGTCAATTCCGAGAGTACAATCGGCGCGGTTTTAAAGAACGCCTATCCTTTTGCTCTTGGCTGGGAAGATCAGCTGAAACAGCTTTTTGCCGCCTATGTTGAAGCGAAACAGCATCAAAATGTGCTCGATTATGATGATCTCCTGCTTTATTGGGCGCAGATGATGTCGGATGCCGCGCTTGCCGAGGATGTCGGTAATCGTTTCGACCATGTTCTGGTTGATGAATATCAGGACACAAACCGTCATCAGGCATCGGTCCTGTTGGCGCTAAAACCGGGCGGGCATGGTCTGACGGTTGTTGGCGATGATGCGCAGTCGATCTATTCCTTCCGCGCCGCGACCATTCACAACATCCTCGACTTTCCAAAGGAGTTTTCTCCAAAACCAGCCGACGTCATCACGCTCGACCGCAATTATCGTTCCACACAGCCAATCCTTGCTGCCGCGAATGGCGTGATCAGTCTTGCCCGAGAGCGTTTCACCAAGAACCTCTGGACTGATCGTCAATCGGAACAACGGCCCATGCTTGTGACGGTTCGAGACGAGCGCGATCAGGCGAACTATATTGTCGAGCAGGTCTTGGCGAACCGTGAGGTGGGCGTGAGGCTCAAACAGCAGGCGGTGCTGTTTCGCACCTCAAGCCATAGTGGCGCTTTGGAAGTCGAACTCACCCGTCGCAACATCCCCTTCGTGAAATTCGGCGGCCTGAAATTTCTCGACAGTGCCCATGTGAAAGATCTGCTCGCTACATTGAGGTTTGCGCAAAATCCGCGCGACCGTGTTGCGGGCTTCCGTCTTTTGCAGATGTTGCCTGGAGTCGGCCCCCAAACGGCGGGCCGGATTCTTGACACCATTGCCCGGGACCCGGAACCTTTACAATCGCTTGCAGAAATTCCGCCACCGCCAAGAAGCGGGGACGACTGGCCAGCTTTTATTGATCTCCTCTCGAGCCTTCGAAAAGCCGAAGGGGGCTGGCCGGGAGAAATCGGCCTGGCGCGCGTCTGGTACGAGCCGCATCTTGAACGCATTCATGAAGATCACGATACACGGAAGGCGGATCTGGTCCAGCTCGAACAGATCGCTAGCGGCTATCCGAACCGTGAGCGCTTTCTCACCGAACTGACGCTTGATCCGCCGGATGCTACGAGCGATCAGGCTGGCGTGCCGCTTCTTGATGAGGACTATCTCATCCTTTCCACTATTCACTCCGCCAAAGGTCAGGAATGGCGCTCCGTTTACATGCTCAACGTCGTGGACGGCTGTATGCCTTCGGATCTGGGGGCGGGAACGACGGCCGAGTTGGAAGAAGAACGCCGCCTGCTTTATGTCGGCATGACACGGGCCCGTGACAATCTCGCGCTCATTACCCCGCAACGTTTCTTTACCTATGGACAAAATGCGAAGGGCGACCGGCATGTTTATGCCTCGCGAACGCGGTTCATCCCGGCCACGCTTCTTAATCTGTTTGAGATGATCAGCTGGCCAAAAGTTGCAGCAACCGCCAGCGAAAGCAGCGCGCGCAAGGTCCGCATCGACGTCGGCGCACGAATGCGAAGCATGTGGAAGTGATGTTTCGCGTTTCATGCTCGCGCCTATAGAAAATCACGCTGTCAGGAAGCCCTGAGAGCCATTGTAAACGCATAGGTATTGAGGCTAGAGCGTTTCATCTTTTGACGGAACCATATCCGGCATATTCGAGATAGTTTTGGCATTCGGTTGGCTGGATGGTTTCGACCAGCCTGCCGATATGACGCCATGTGTCGTTGATGGTGCGCTTTTGAGCATTTCTCATCCAATGTTTAATCTTGGAGAAGACCTGTTCGATCGGATTAAGGTCCGGCGAATAGGGCGGCAGGAACCACAGCCGCGCACCGGCGGCTTTGATCAATTGTCGGATGGTTGGCGACTTGTGGCTGCCGAGATTATCCATAACGACGATGTCGCCTGGCTTGAGCACCGGCACCAACTGTTGCTCGACATAGGCGCAGAAGCACTGGCCGTTCATCGGTCCGTCGAAGACACAGGGTGCTGTAAGCCGATCGTTTCGCAAGGCGCCCA
>JAEXXS010000021.1 GCA_023451915.1 Pseudomonadota bacterium
AGTGACCGGAAAGCCACGGCCCCGTTCGCTTTGATGCCTCGATAAAGAAACCCCTCGACTTGCGTCGGGGGGTTTTCTATTTTGCCCGCAAATTTACGATCCATTTACCATATCAGGGCCGCTTCCACACAATGATGAGCAACAGCACACTGAACCGCATTGCCGGCTTTTGTTTCCGCGCCATTTCCAATGCAAAACCGGTTTCCACTGTTGCTGGTGTTACCCTGGCCTTCATGCTCGCAAGCCAGAGCGCCTATGCGGTGACGGTCGTGCCGCCGGGCAATCGCAATGCAGAACAGCCGCCCATTCCCGGCGCTTCGGCCAAGCGCACGCGGGAACTCAGCACCACCTATGAGAAGAAGTACCAGAAGATTTATAATCTTTTGAAGAAGGACGCCTCGCTGCGCTCGAAAATCCGCTCGACCGCCGCCTCCTATGGCATCGATCCGATCCATATCGTTGGCGCGATTGTTGGCGAACACACCTATAATGTCGATGTCTATGACCGGCTCCAGACCTATTATGTCAAAGCCATGTCCTATGTGAATCAGGGCGTCAGCTTCGGCTATAATGGCGAAAGCATCGGGCAGTTCATCAAGCGCCCGGAATTCGCCGACTGCCTGAAATTCAAGGACAGCTATTCGCTGTGGTCGTGCCGCGAGACGGTGTGGAACAAGACGTTCCGCGGCAAGTCGGTTGGCGGCAATTCCTATCCGAACAACCGTTTCAGCGCCGTTTTCTTCCAGCCTTTCTATGGCGGGCAGACATTTGGCCTCGGCCAGATCAATCCGCTCACCGCGTTGCAGATGACCGACATGGTGAACCGTGTTTCCGGTCTGCCGAAGCTTGATGCGGAAGACGGCAGCGCCGTTTACAAAACCATCATGGATCCAGATCTGACGCTGCCCTACATCGCGGCCACGTTGAAACAGTCGATCAATTCCTATCGTCAGATTGCCGGTTTCGACATTTCCAAAAATCCGGGCCTGACCGCCACGCTCTATAATACCGGTGGCGCCGATGCCCGCGCCCGTGCACTCGCAAACGAGAATGCAGGGCGTTCCGACCCGCAACTGCCGCAGGAAAATTACTATGGCTGGCTGGTCAATTCCAAGCTGGACGAGTTGAAGGCGCTGTTCTGAGCAGGAAACCTATCAGCTTTTCGGGATGATCCCACGACGGCGCTTGCGCGCCGTCTCGATATCATCGCTCAGGCGTTTGATGGTTTCCTTGTCGATGATGCGGATATTGCGCGCCAGAAGATTGGCGAGCTCCGTTGCCTGCGGCGACAGGCCGGATGTGTCGATCACCACACGGGGATGCGAAACAGCCGCGAGGCTTTGCAGCTCTTCCGCCTCATCCCAGATAATATTGAAATAGGTAATGATCCGCTGCAGCAGATCCCAGGTCGGCTGTCCGCGCCGACCATGTTCCAGCGCCGATAGATAGGCGGGCGAAACACGCAGCGCCGCCGCCATGTCCTTTTGCGTCACGCCGCGCTCTTCCCGCAGTTCCCGCAATCGCTTTCCAAACGGGGTCATCGCTGCGGCCTGCCTCCGCCCAAGCCCCCGCCCGGGCCCCCGCCAAGCAGGTTCTGCTGGGTCTGGCGGCGCAGGCGGACATAAAGCGCGCCATGGCCGCCATGATGGCGGGCGGCATCCTCGTAGGCGCTCACCAGAAGCCGAAACAGCGGCGTGGAAAACCAGTGCGGCACCGCCTGACGCAAAATGCCTTCGCTACCGAAAGATCGCCCTTTTCCAGTGATCACCATCACATGGCGCAGACCGCGTGCATGGGCGCTGACCAGAAAACTATAGAGAAGCCCGTGCGCCTCATTCTGCGTGAGGCCGTGAAGATCAATCCGCGCCTCGATATCCACCCGGCCCTTGGCGATCTTGCGATGGGTCGGCTTGTCCAGCGACTGGATCTGCATCTCACTAAGCGAGGACAGGCCTTTTTTGGGCTTGTTTCCTTCATCGGCAGAGGCCTGCGGCACTTTCAGCGCCGGGCGCTTTTCTTCTTCCGCCATCAAGGTCTTGAAATCGGGCAGCTCTTCCGCGGCAGGCTTCTGTCGCGTCAAGGGCTTTGCGGTCTTGGCCACCGTTTCCCAAAGGATGCGGTCTTCGGGCCGCAGATAATCCTTAGCCGTTTTATCGGTGTCGCGCGCCATGGTCACGCCCCCAACAGATGACGCGGCACAAGCGCGTGGAAATCGGCGGCGCTCTTGATACCGCCCGCAATTTCGCCCGCCGCATCGCCCGATCCTGCAAACAGATCGCCGCGCGCCGGACCCACAATGGCCGTGCCGGTATCCTGTGCGATCATCAGCCGGGCGAAAGGCGCGCCATCGAATACCGTCACGGTCGGCGCATCGACATAAAACGGCGTGCCGAATGTGTGCAGAAGCCTGTCCACAGCCAGCGACCGGCCCGCCGTCAGCGGCACCTTGGCAGCGGCAATCGGGCCAGCATCGACATCATCCACCGGCGCTTCGCGAAAGAAGATATAGGACCGGTTCTGCCAGATCAGCGCATCCGCCTTGTCAGGGTGATCCTTCAGCCAGCGGCGAATTGTCTGCATGGAAATATCGGCTGCCGGAATTTCACCATTCGCGACAAGAATGCGCCCAATGCCCGTAAAGGGATGACCGGCCTTGGCGGCATAGGTGATGCGCATCATGCCGCCATCGGTGAGCTTCAGCTTGGCTGCGCCCTGAACATGGGCGAAAAACGCGTCCACGCGGTCAGCGACAAAGGCAATCTCCAGCCCGCGCCCGGCAAGGCTGCCCTGTTCGATCTGGCGGCGGTCGTCATATTGGACAAGCCCGGCTTCCGTCTGGCGAGCGAAGGCATAAGTCGGATCGAAACCGGCGGGCCGGTTCTCATCCGTCACCTTGACCAGATCATCCGGCTTTCTCAAAAAGGGCACCGTAAACCTGTCATCCGCAACACGGGATGCTTCGATTTCCGGCTCGTAAAAGCCGGTGACGAAACCCTGTTCCTGTTCGGGAACAATGCGGCATGGCACAAAATGCTGTTCGAAAAAGGCGCGGGCGGTCATCGTGTCGGGAGTATCGAGATGCCGCGCTGCCGCGAAAACAGGTTCCAGCGCCGCGAAGCTGATGCCAAGGCTGCCGCTATGATAGATCTGATGCGCCGCGTAGTCAGCGGAACGGCGAAAAGCGGCAAATGCGTGCGCCTGATCGTCCCGGTCCCAACCGAGGCAATCGGAAAAACCCACCGGGCGGAAAATCCTCGCCAAGTCGCTCACAGCCGCATCCGTCTAGAGCATTTCCAGCAAAAGTGTGAAACGGTTTTGCGAAGGAAATGCGGTGAACACAAATTGATAGAGCAGCTCCAACGTTTCCGCCTTTAAAATGGAACGGCTCTATCAAATATAAACAAAAAGGCCGCTGAAATCAGCGGCCCGATTCTTAAGCCTTCTCTTAATCTTCCGCTTCGGTCGCGACAAGCTTCCAATTGGGATCGCGCGAGCGCGTATCGCGGGCGAAGGTCCACAAATCCTTGATCTCGACCACATTTTCCAGATCGCCGTCGATCAGCGCGCCTTGGCTGTCGAGCGTCGCCGAAATCATCTGGCTGACGATATTCAGCGTCACATGCGCTTCCGAACCCTTCATTTCGGCTGCGGCAATCTCCGCCTTCTCGATGCCCACGAAGGAAGAGCGCACGCTTTCGCCGCGCTGCTCGCGTTCCTCGATGGCCGAAACGAAGCCTTCATAGACGTCCTTCGACAGAAGATTCTTCAAGACTTTGCGATCGCCGTCGGCAAAGGACATCACAATCATTTCATAGGCGATCTTCACACCGTCGACAAAACGGGCGGGGTCGAAGCTCGGATCGGCGGCGTAAATGGCCCGCAGACCATCATTGATCGGCGTTCCAGGTGCTGCCATCTTGTCGATTGCGGTAAAATCCTTCTCACCGGCACGCTGCGGCAAAGCCACGACATTGTCGGTGTCCGACCCGGCAGGGGCAGCGTGGTCGGCGCTTTTGGCCGATGTATAGGGATCGA
>JAEXXS010000104.1 GCA_023451915.1 Pseudomonadota bacterium
TTAAACATGATCTCGTCATCGTGTCGGACGAAGTTTACGAGCAGATCCTGTTCGATAGTTCTGAACATATCTCGATTGCAGCACTACCGGGCATGAAAGAGCGCACCATCTCAATGTTTGCCTTCACTAAGGCTTATGCGATGGATGGCTGGCGGTTGGGCTATATCGTCGCCGATGCTTCCTTTATGCCAGCCTTCCTCAAGCTAACTGCCAATGAGATTACCCACGTTAACACCTTTATTCAGTATGGTGCTCTGGCTGCCATCACAGGTCCGGCTGATATTCTTGACGACATGGTCGCCGACGACCGCCGTAAGCGCGACCTCGTTGTTAGCCGCCTCAACCAAATGCCGGGCGTGACCTGTGAAAGCCCGGAAGGCACCATCTATGCCTTTCCTGATATCAGCGAAACGGGCCTCACCTCCCAACAGGCCGCCGACATGATCCTTGAAGAGACGGGCGTTGTAGTGGAAGCGGGCGGCTTTTACGGCAAATCGGGCGACAGTCACTTGCGGGTGTGCTTCGGCTCGGAAAGCTACGAACGGCTAGAACAGGCCATGGATCGGCTTAGCACATTCTTCAACGGGCTCTGACGCGGCTTTAGTAGCGGCGCATTGCGTTTCAATCCGCTTTCCGGCGCTGCGATCAAACAGGTGCCAGACATCTGGTGCGATATCAAGCCTAACAGGCTCGCCATCCCGCACGCCGATTGTAAGGGGCATCCCTTGCGGTAAGGCGGGGGCAAAGAGCAAGGGTCAAGGCCTTCCTCGGCGAGCGTCACGCGACCTTGCAGTCCGACGGGAGCAAGTCACAAATTCATTGCGGGAGCACCGATTTGCTCAACGCGGCCGGCCGTCGTCCTGTTTGAGAGGCTTAGATGGTTGGAAGGCCCAGCGGAGTTGGCGCATGCATCCAGCGGAAAATGGTCTCTTGTGCTTTCGCCATGGTCAGTGCGCCTCGGCCGGACGCATCGCTCAAGCGTGCGACGGATAGCCACAGAAAGGTCTGGGGCGCCGCCGTGGCGTCTCGTTGAATACTGCGACGGCACTGATGCCTGGCGCAATCTTTAAGAGTGGGATGACTTCCAACTCGAATATCGACTCCAGGAAATCAGAGCGGTATCCGGGATACTATGCTTTATGATGAGAGTGGCTCTTCCTTGTCGCGACTTCATGAACGGTCTCGTCTGATGATCGGCTGCAGGGTAACCTGGTACAAACTGTTCTCCAATCCAGAAGACTTCAATGTATCGGATTAACCGCAATCATGAGACGCCGAAAATCCGCGCCACGCGGGTTATGACTGCGATCGGGCTTCCCCTCGCCGCGAGCCCCATCCTGATTGTCCCTGAATCTTATCGCGATGGCCGCTATGCACCCGTCGGCAAGTTCCGCGGCCGAAAATATTGATCGTTGTACCTAGACCATTTTTGCATGCGCGCTTGCAGAAATAGCATTTGCTTTTGAAAGCCGTCACCAAGAACCTAGCTCCCAACGAAAACACAAATATCGGGAAGATACTCAATATGGGAATAGCACGTGCGAAAGGCTACCGCGCGGCGGTAGCCGGTTTGTTACTTGGTGCCAGCGTGTTCAGCACATCCTTTGCTCTTGCGGAAGACGCCCCGCAGCAAGGTGGTGACCTTGTGATGGTTCGTGCGGACGCCATCCAGACACTGATGCCGACGCTCGCCGCGGAAAACGGTTCGATCTGGGCCATTGAAGAGGTATTCGACACTCTGCTGTTCCCGACCGAGGATGGCAAAGGCGTTCAACCGGGCCTCGCCACAGAATGGAAGCAGTCAGCCGACGGGCTTGAATGGACCTTTGCTCTCCGTCCAAATGTCAAATTCTCGGACGGCACGCCGATGACGTCCAAGGACGTGAAATTCTCGCTCGAACAGGCAGCAAAAGACTCAAATCCATTCGGCTTCATCAACACCTCCATTGCGGAGATCAAGACGCCAGACCCGCAGACTGTTGTAGTGCGCACCAAGGCTCCATATGCGCCGCTTCCCTCGGTCATGGCGATCTTCTCCAACTCGATCGTGCCAGACAATTATGGTGGAAAAACCGCCGAAGAATTCGCCCAGGCGCCCATCGGCACGGGACCGTTTAAACTGGCCGAGCGCACCATAGGCGTCGGCGCGCGTTTCGTTCGCAATACCGAATACTGGCAACAGGGAAAACCCTATCTGGATTCAATCAGCATCAATGAAGTTGCTGACGGCAATACACGCGCCAATCAGGTTCTGGGTGGGCAGGCCCACATTAACGAATTTCCGGCATTTTCGAGCGCGCAGGCGCTAATGGCAGGCGGCGGAGATGTTGCCCTGGGTGTCTTCCCATCCAGCCGGGTGGATTTTGTCGCGCTGAATACCAAGAAGGCGCCGTTTGACGATCCACATGTCCGTCGCGCCATCGCCGGCCTGATCGATAAGCAGGCTCTTGTCAAGGTTATCCTGTTTGGCAACGGCGAACCTGCTGGCGCTTACATGTCGCCAAGCTCGTGGTCCCACAACAGCGACATTAAAGGCATGCCATTTGACCTCGAAGCGGTGAAGGCGGAACTTGCCCAATCGAAGGTGCCAAGCGGCTTCACCGCTGCAATTTCTGTTGGTAGCGGTAACTCGAACGAGGCCACAATCGCGCAAATTATCCAGGCCCAAGCTGCCAAAGTTGGCATCAATCTGACCATTCAGGTGCTCGATCCGGCTGCACTCGGCGAAGCCCGCCAGGCAGGCAACTATGATATGGCCTTTACCTATAACACCACCGATATCGTTGATCCCGATGAGATCATCCGCTTTGCGGGTGTTTATGATGGTGGTTCCAAGGTGCAGTATTCTTTCTATGATAGCAAGGATATCGCCCAGAAGGCGGAACAGGCAGCCTCCATCAGCGAGCAGGATACGCGCAAGAAAATCTATGACGAAATCCAGTCCATCTGGGACAAAGATCAGCCAATGGTTCCGCTCTATTATTCACCGGAACTCTATTCCTATTCGACCAAAGTTCACAACTTCCATCCCTATGTAACGGGGAACTACAACCTGGCGAATGTCTGGCTGTCGAATTGATATTGACACTGGGGTCTTTCCATCGCGGCTGATGGACGGACCTCGATCTGACTATCAATAGCTGCGGGCTGTCCCCTTCCTATTCGAGCGGACGGCCTGCTTGCCTATCATTGAGTTCGATATTCCATGTTGAGATTTTTGTTACGACGGTTTGCGTTACTTGTTCCCGTGATACTAGGAACAGTAACTTTGACCTTCATGCTGATGCATCTGACCCCCGGCGATCCGGCGCGCACCTATCTGGGTGAACATGCAACGCCAGAGGCAATTGCCGCTCTCAGACAACAGTGGGGCCTCGACCAGCCGCTGGCTGTCCAGTATCTCCACTTCCTGCGCGATCTTGCGACTGGCGAGCTTGGTCAATCGATGTTCTATCATGAACCGATCATCAATCTGCTCGCCACACGCCTCCCGCCGACGCTTGGTCTCATGCTCATGAGCGCCATCCTGAGCCTCATGATCGCCATTCCGCTGGCCACGTGGAGCGCTATGCGCGGCAATGGCCTTTCCGATACATTCCTGCGCGGCCTCACAGCAATTTTTCAGGGCACGCCGATCTTCTTTATCGCTACCGTTTTCATCCTGATTTTCAGCATCCGCCTGAAAATCTTCCCGGTTGGCGGATATGGAAACACTCCGGCAGGGCATTTCATCTCGCTTTTCCTCCCGGCGCTCACGCTGGCGCTCGGCATTGTACCAGCTTTGATGCGCAGCCTGCGCACCGCACTGATTGATGCGCTCAACAGCGAATATGTTAATTTCGCGCGCGCCAAGGGACTACGCAGACGCACCGTCTGGATAAATTATGCCCTGCGCAACGCCAGTATCTCGGGCCTTAGCATTCTCAGTATTCAGATTGGTTTTCTCGCCGGCGGCTCCCTGGTGGTGGAAAACGTCTTTGCCATTCCAGGTATGGGTACCTTTCTTATGAAGGGTATCCTGAACCGCGATTTCCCGGTCGTGCAAGCCAGCGCGCTGATTTTCGCGCTGCTGGTCTTGCTGGTCTATCTCATCACCGACATCGCCTACACGCTGCTCGATCCCCGGGTGAGGCTGAAATGAGCGAAAGCAACATGACCGTAGCCACAACCTCCTCCGCGAATATCGCCCGACAACCCGGCCTGCTGAAGCGTCTGGCGCGGGACAACCCCCAGCTTTTATTGGGGGCCCTGATTATCGGTACAATCGTGCTTATGGCGCTGTGCGCGCCGTTACTGACGAGCCACGATCCAACCGCACAGGACTTCATGTCGACCCTGCAAGGACCAAGTGCCGCCCATTTGCTTGGCACCGACAATCTTGGCCGCGATATCTGGGCGCGACTGCTTTACGGCGCAAGAGTCGATCTGTTTCTGGCGGCGATCGCCGTCGTGCTTCCCTTCTGCATTGGCTCCACAATTGGAGCGTTGTGTGGTTATTTCGGCGGCTGGTTCGACACCATCGTCATGCGTATTGCCGATATTATGGTAGCCTTCCCTTTTTATGTTCTCGTCATCAGTCTGGTTTTCATTCTCGGTAACGGCATATGGAGCATTGTCGTCGCGATCTCGATCGTCAGCTGGATCGCCTATGCCCGCATCATCCGGGCCGAAGCAATGGTGTTGAGCTCCACCAACTTTATGGACGCCCTTCATGTCGGAGGTCTCGGTGTTCCGCGCATCGTGTTTGGGCACCTGATGCCAAATGTGCTGAGCCAGGCCATCGTTTATGCAATGAGCGACATTGTGGCCAATATCGGGGTGATTGTTACCCTGAGCTACTTCGGTCTTGGCATCGTACCCCCGACACCCGACTGGGGAAACATGATGTCGGAGGGGCAGCCCTTTTTTGCTGGCGGCGTCTATAGCTTGATGCTCATTCCCGCTGTCGCGGTGATCGTCACAAGTTACGGCTTGTCCCTGGTTGGCGACGGTCTGGCGACAGCTTTGAGGGTGAAAAAATGACGGAACAGACGCGAAAACCAATTGCGCTGGAAATCGACCGGCTAAGTGTTTCCGCCCACATCAACGAGAAAAGCTACAAGGCGCTCGATGGCGTCTCAATATCTGTAACGCAGGGTGAAGCGCGTGGCTTGGTGGGAGAGTCCGGCTCAGGAAAGAGCCTGACATTGCGCGCTGTGATGGGGCTTCTTCCAGCAAATCTTGCCGTGACCGGCGGATCGATCCGCTTTGAAGGCAGTGATCTTCTGGCCGATGACGGCCAGTTGCTGCGCTCCATTCGTGGCACCGGCATTTCTATGGTGTTTCAGGAACCGGCCATCGCCCTCAATCCTGTGATGAAGGTTGGGCGACAGATCGTTGACGGTGTGGCCTGGAAACGCGGCTACTCAGCAAGGCAAGCAAAAGAACTGGCAGTAGAATTGCTCGCTCAGGTCGGCATCAAGGATCCGACCCGATGGGTCGATGCCTATCCGCACCAGCTTTCCGGCGGCATGCGTCAACGCGTCATGATCGCATCAGCCATTGCCAGCAAGCCGAAGGTCATTCTGTGCGATGAGCCGACAACAGCTCTTGATGTCACGATTCAGGCTCAGATCCTTGCCCTGTTCAAGTCGCTCAAGACCGAGCTCAATGCCGGTCTTCTCTATGTCACGCACGATCTCGGTGTGGTCGCCGAATTCTGCGATTCATTGACGGTCATGTATGCGGGCCGCACGGTGGAACAGGCCGACAATCTCGGTGATTTGATCGCCGCGCCCGTCCATCCCTACACCCGGGCGCTGCTTGCCGCCGTGCCGCGTATTCGCGGACCTATCAGGCGTCTGCGCGGACTTGCAAGTTCTGCACCCTCATTAACCGAGCGCGATCAGAAGGCCGCAGCACCGCTGGTGGCCTGCGGACCAGGGCGGCTGGTTGCGCCGTTCACGACCGAAGACGAACGCTTTTTTGCACGGAATGAGGAAGCATAATGAACAACGGGCTTGTGGTAGAAGGCCTTTCGGTTGTGTTTCCCGGAGGAATGCAGGCGCTGC
>JAEXXS010000119.1 GCA_023451915.1 Pseudomonadota bacterium
TTGGAAGCCATTGTTCGCCTACCTCGTACTCAATTACCGTGACGGCCGGATCGTCAAAGAGCCGTTACTAAACTTTATCCGCCATTTTGCATCGTATCGGCTCGGTCCTGTTAAGGAAATAGGCGACACCCGCTGATGCCTAAAACTTTAAATACAAGGTTAACAGAAAACGTTTGAGTTCATAAAAATGCGGTATTTCCGGGCTTTTTGCAATTATCAGCAAGTTGTGGAAATCAGCAGGGGTCGCTTTTTACAGTTCGAAAGACGACGCAAATTCGTTAACAAAATTGCTCGTATTTCGAATTTGATATCCGATAGCGCAATCATAGGCTGTATTCAGCGAATGCGGGATTCGTCCATCTGACATGTCCGCGTTCGTGATTTTCTTAATCATATGCCGCAATCTTGCGCAACGGCAAGGCAGAGTTTTGCAGAAAACCCATTATATCGGCACTGGCGCGTCCCTTATACATTGTAAAACACGGCATATTGGCGCAGTTGAGCTTAACCGAGCTGTTGCGGTTGAAACTAAGACCGGAACGCCGTATCTGCCTTTGCGAGATTATGCGTGCAGATCCCAATTTCAGGCGGTCCATCGCAAGGGATAAAAGATCGCGTGCCTTCACGCGTTTCAAGGAATGAAAATGACCAAGATCGTATTCGTATCTGCTGACGGCGCGACACGTACCGAAGTTGAAGCCGAGAACGGTTCCAGCGTGATGGAAGCGGCCATTCGCAATGGCATTCCGGGCATTGATGCCGAATGCGGCGGCGCCTGCGCCTGCGCTACCTGCCACGTCTATGTCGATGAAGAATGGACGGAGACTGTTGGCGGACCCGATCCGATGGAAGAGGATATGCTGGATTTCGCCTATGAGGTGCGTCCGACTTCGCGTCTGTCCTGCCAGATCCGCGTGACGGATAAGATAGACGGCCTCGTCGTACAGGTGCCGGAACGGCAGAACTAAGAAAATGGCTGTAGCTCCGGAGATCGGTATAGCAAACGATATAGCGATCATCGGGGCAGGGCCGGTTGCACTCTTCGCCGTTTTCCAACTCGGCCTGTTCGGGTTCAAATGTCAGCTTATCGACGCGCTTGATCGGCCGGGCGGACAATGTTCCGTCTTTTATCCCGATAAGCCAATCTTCGATATTCCGGGTTTCCCCACGATCATGGGCGACGAGCTGGTCTCCCGGCTCCTGGAACAAATCGCGCCTTACGAACCTACATTCCATTACGGTCAGACCGTCACGACGTTGGAACGCGCGGGAGATCGCCTTGTGCTGACGACGGACAAGGGCGTCTCATTTCAGGCTGATGCGGTGGTGATAGCTTCGGGTCTCGGGGCATTCGGACCGGACGGTCAGATCACGCGACCCGATCCATTGGCGGAAATTGGCTTGGAGAGGGCAGGCAATGCGATTGCGGTTTCGCCCGAGAGTTTTGCGACATCGCAGGCCGCTATCTACGCTATTGGCGATGCCTGTCATTATCAGGGCAAGCTGAAACTGATCCTGTCCGGCTTTCATGAAGCCGCCCTCATGACGCAGGCCGTGCGCAAGAGATTGCAGAAAGCCGGATTCCAGTAATCAGCGCGGCAGCTGGTTCATCTTTTCAAGGCGATAGGTCAAAAGGCGCTCGAAGCGCTTCTCAAAATTGATGGTCTCGATACGGTCGAAGCGCTGCTGCGCCTCGTCATGCGCTTCCATCACGCGGGCGGTAATCTTGTCGATATCCTTGCGCAAAACGGCACAGTCCGTGCGGGTTGGCAGGGCGCGAATCCGTCGTTCCATCTCGCTGGCATGGCTGCGGGCGATGACGATGTGACTTTCCTCGTGACGGCGAATGTCCTGATAGAGCGTGTCCCAGACCAGTGCCAGTTCCGCTGTCGCCTTGCGGCGCTGCGCCCAGCGCGGCAGCGAGACTTTAGCGTGAACATTGACGTAGACGTCCTGCACCTTGCATGCCTTGCCGGGTGCGCGGCCATAACGCACTTTGGCGTCGAAGCGGATTTCAGCGGCCCCCGGATGATGCTGTCCGGTTTTCTTCAAAAAAGGTCCGCTACGCGACAATGCCTTGTCGAGTTCGGCGGCTGTCTTGCCATTGATGGTGTAATATTTGAATTCACGGAAGATCGCTGCGGCGTCGGCCTGAGACGCAACGATTGCTAGAACTGCGCCAATAGCCAGAATCCGCTTTTTAAAAATCATATTCTGGCACCTTTTTCGTAAACTCGGAATAAACTCATATTTTGCCGTCGCAGCATGGCATGCAAACGTCAAGAGAACTATAACGCTTTGGTTAAATGACATTCATCCCGCTTGGTTGCATCGCGGGCCTCAATTAGCATCTATACAGGAATATCCGGAAATGGCGAAAATCTGGCACCTTGCTCATGGGCGAAGCCTTGAGTTCGGCGAAAAGTCCATAATCATGGGCATTCTCAATGTCACGCCGGATTCCTTTTCCGATGGCGGTCATCACAGCGAATTTGAAACCGCCCTCGCTGCTGCCGGGAGGATGCTCGAGGAAGGCGCAACCATCATCGACGTTGGTGGTGAATCGACGAGGCCGGGTGCAGACAGTGTGGACGCCGCGACTGAAATGGGCCGTGTGGTGCCGGTTATCAGGGCGCTGACGGAACGTTTCGGCTGTATTATCTCAGTCGATACCTATCGGGCGTCGACAGCCAGAGCGGCGGTAGAGGCCGGTGCGCATATCGTCAATGATGTTTGGGGCTTGCAGCGCGAACCGGCGATTGCCGATGTTGCTCGCGAAACCGGGGCAGGGCTTGTCATCATGCATACGACCCGCGACCGGGAAACTGATCCCGATGTCATCGAGGATCGCGCTCTCTTCCTGAACAAATCGCTGGAGATCGCGGCAGCGGCAGATATTGATAAATCCCGCATTGTTCTCGATCCTGGTTTCGGCTTCGGCACGACCATTGAAGACGACGTGGTTTTGATGGCGCGGATGGAGGAATTGCAGCGTTTTGGCTATCCGTGGCTGGTCGGCACGTCGCGCAAGCGCTTTGTGGGCGCGATCACAGGCGAGACCGACCCTGTGAAGCGTGATATAGCTACGTCGGCAACTTCCGTGGCGTTGCGACTGGCAGGAGCCGACATCTTTCGCGTTCACAATGTCGCTTTTAATAGAGACGCTCTTGCAGTTGCGGATGCTATCCTGCAAGTGAAGCGCAGCGAGAATATGAGAAAGT
>JAEXXS010000145.1 GCA_023451915.1 Pseudomonadota bacterium
GCGGCAGCGAAGTAAGGATATGCAAGAAGCGCAGCCTGCCAAAAGGCGGGCTGCCTTTTGCGTGCGACGATCAGCTTCTTGGGCTTGCCCGTGTCAACGATACCCGGTTTCGTCCTTGACGGGCAACCACCTGCACGTTTAAGCGAAAGGGCAGACGGAACCAACAGCGGAAGCCTCTGCCAATGAGCACTTTGCGCATTCTCCCCAGCGCCGATATCCCTGAACTGCCGAACCGCTACAACGGCAAGGTGCGTGAGAATTACGATCTGCCGGACGGCAGCCGTATCATCATCTCGACCGACCGACTAAGCGCCTTCGACGTCATCCTGACTTCGATCCCGTTCAAAGGTCAGGTTTTGACGCAGACTGCTTCCTATTGGTTTGAGGAAACGGCTGATATTTGCCCGAACCATGTTCTGGCTTATCCAGATCCGAATGTCGTCATTGGCACGCGGCTGAATATTCTGCCGGTGGAAGTCGTTGTGCGCGGCTATCTGGCTGGGACGACCAGCACGTCGATCCTGACGAAATACCGCAAAGGCGAGCGCCAGATGTATGGCGTCACACTGCCGGATGGTCTCAGGGACAATGAGAAGCTTCCTCATCCGATCATTACACCCACAAGCAAGGCTTTCGATGGCGGTCACGATGAACCGCTTTCCGGCGAGGAAATCCTCGAACAAGGTCTGCTGACCGCAGACCAGTGGGAAACCGTGTCCCGTTACGCTCTGGCGCTGTTCGAGCGCGGGCAGGCGCGCGCGGCTGAACGCGGACTGATCCTTGTCGATACCAAATATGAGTTTGGAACGGACGCCAGCGGTCGCATCATTCTCGCGGACGAAATTCATACGCCGGATTCAAGCCGCTATTGGATTGCCGACAGCTATGAAGAGAGCTTTGCTGCGGGAACGCGCCCGGCGAGCTTTGACAAGGATTTTGTGCGCGCCTGGGTCACCGAGCGTTGCGATCCTTATAACGACCCGATCCCGGAAATTCCGCTTGAACTGATCGAGCAGACTTCGAAGGTCTATATTCAGGCTTACGAACAGATCACCGGTAAGAGCTTTGTGCCTGATCTGACGGGTGCGACGGTTCTGGAGCGCATCCGCGCTAATCTTGAGCCATATTTCGTAAAGAAAGCGAAACCCGCGCGCGCCAAGAAGAACACTGCTACACCGCGCAAAAAGGCTGAGCCCAAAGCCGCAGTGGCGGAGCCCGTTGCGAAGGAAGCCGTCACCAACGCCACATCGACAGGGCGTAAGAGATATTCGCCTGCTGAACGGGCCGCGATACTGGCGTCGGTCGAAAAGGCCACTGAGAACGGCAAAACCACACTGAAAACTGTATTGCAGCAAGCAGGCGTCAGCGAACAGACTTATTACAATTGGAAGAACGCTGCCGGAAAAGTGGCCACGCCGACGGCTGCCAAACCATCAGCCGATGACGATCTGAAAGCGCTTGTGGCGCTGGAGGCTGAAAACCTGAAGCTGCGCAAGCAATTGGCCGCAAAGCTTCGAGCGGAAAATGCAGAATTGCGTAAGCGTCTCGGCAAGGCATAAGAGCAGGGTTATACAGTCACAATGCAGCTCTTGCTGCATTGTGACGCTGAAAATTGTGACGCGAATCTCTCGGCCGCCCGTCGATCATCGATAAATTGTGTTTCCGTTCTGGAGCCGCCAAATGGCACTTCCGTGGTGCTTTTCCATGCGCCACGCCTCAGACTAAACTCCTATTTTGTACATTTATGTATAGACAAGTTCCCGAAAAGATATCTTTATGTCGGGGAGACCATAAAAAATTGCTAAACATTACCCGCAGAATGGTTAGAAGTTCTCGCGAGTTTTGTTCAGGCAAGGTCCATAGGGGAACATGATGCAGGTTTTATCGCTTTTCGACCTTAGCGGGCGTAAGGCGCTGGTTACCGGTGCGAGCCGTGGACTGGGACAGGCTATTGCCGAAGCATTGGCATCGGCGGGGGCCGATGTCGCCATAACAGCGCGTAAGTCCGATGATCTGACCGAAACGGCTTCTCGCATTGCCGCGCACGGGCGCGTTTGTGTACCGCTTGCCCTTGATGTGCGCGATGTCGATGCCTGCGCGGATGTTACAGCACAAGCGGCGGCAAAACTGGGCCGTCTCGATATTCTCGTCAACAATGCCGGGTATGAAGAAATACGACCTTCGCTTGACGTTGATGAAGCCTTGTGGGATCGCATTGTCTCGACCAATCTGAAGGGCGCTTTCTTTTGTGCCCAGGCCGCAGCGCGTCAGATGACGAACGCAAAAAGCGGCGGTGCAATCATCAATCTTTGTTCGCTCACCTCCTATGTCGGCGTGCCGACCGCAGCGCCTTATGGATCTTCGAAATCCGGCCTTATGGGGATGACGCATGCGCTTGCGACGGAATGGGCGCCGCACGGCATTCGCGTCAACGGCATCGCGCCCGGCTATTTCCGCACATCGATGACGGACGTTTTTTATGAAAACGACGAATGGCAAAAATCCATGCTGGATAAAATACCGCAGGGTCGGTTCGGCTGCATGGAAGACGTTGGAGGCGCCGTGGTTTTTCTGGCAAGCAAAGCTTCGGCTTATGTGACGGGGCAGATTATTCCCATCGACGGGGGCTATCTGGCATCGATCTAGTGTTTCGGCTCACCGAAACGGACTTGAAGCAATAAGACCGGCGTTTGCAACGCTTCTGAATGAAACGGGAAACATCAATGAAAACCACCGGAAACGGAACTGGCCCCAATGCCAAGATCGGACCGGCTGCCGTCTCGGCCAAGAATGTCAGCATGATCTATAACGGTTTTCACGCCGTTCGGTCGGCTTCATTCGATCTTGATCAGGGACGTTTTCTGACCATTCTCGGGCCATCCGGTTCGGGCAAGACGACCTTGCTGCGGCTGATTGCTGGTTTTCAACGTCCAAGTGTCGGCGAAATCTTTATCAATGGTCAGGCTGTCAGTGCGGTTCCGTCGCATAAGCGTTCGATCGGCATGGTGTTCCAGAAACTTGCCTTATTTCCGCACATGACGGCGGCGGAAAATGTCGCCTTCCCACTCAAGATGCGCCGTTTTGATGCCCGGACCATCCCGGATAGGGTCGAGCGCTATCTCGATCTGGTTCGCCTCGGCGGATTGGGAAACAGGCGTGTTCATGAACTCTCCGGTGGTCAGCAACAGCGTGTCGCCATCGCCCGCGCCCTGGTGTTCGAGCCAGATCTTCTGCTGCTCGATGAACCGCTCGCTGCCCTTGACCGCAAGCTTCGTGAAGAAATGCAGCTTGAATTTCGCCGCATTCAGCGTGAGCTCGGCGTCACCACCATCAACGTCACTCATGATCAGCGTGAAGCACTGGTCGTGTCGGATGAAATCATCGTTATGGATGGCGGTGAAATCCAACAGATGGCAAGGCCGTCGGAAACCTATCGCAACCCGTCCAACGCTTTTGTCGCGAATTTCATCGGGGTCACCAATTTCATCACCGGAAAAGCCGCGTCTGTGGACGGCAGTGTCGTGCAGGTGGATGCGGGACCAAAGCTTGTTGGCACGTTGGGTGATGGGCAAAAGCCAGTTGAGGCAGGCGACGCCGTTTCTTGTGCCATTCGCGCCGAACAGATCCGTATCGGTTCAAAGGCCGAAAGCGGCGCGGGGTTCGATACGAAGCTTGAAGGCGTTGTGGTCGACGCAATCTTTGAAGGCGAGCGCATTGTTTATGAACTGCGCATACCGGCGTTGGGCGACGCCCTGATGCGCGTCTTCGATCACGATCCGGTCGGGCACAGCCAGTTTGAAGATGGCACGACCGTCTCGCTCGGCTGGAATGCACGCGATCTCATCGTTTTTGCCGCATGAACTGAAAACCAGATTACAGACAGAACCCTAGAGGAGAGAACATTATGAGCGCCGTGAAGAAGCCCTTTTTGATACTCGACCGTCGCCGCTTCCTACAGAGCGCTGGCGCTATGGCCGCCGCTGCCGGAGCCACTTCCCTTGGTCTTTCCCGTGCCTTCGCGGAAGAGCCTGCAAAGCCGAAAGAACTGATCGTTCGCGCCTGGGGCGGCAGCTGGGTTGAGGCGTTGAAGGCTGGCGTTTCCGATCCATTCACGGCGAAGACCGGCATTTCAATTCGCCACGATCTGACGGAAGACAACGAAATCCAGCCAAAACTTTGGGCTGCGGCCGCGCAGAAGCGCATTCCGCCGATCCATGTGAATTGGGACACTACGACCAATGCAACCAAGTCGGCATTGCGCGGCGTGACGGAAGACCTGTCTGACCTGTCCAATCTCAAGAACACCACCGATCTTGCCAAGCCGGTCGGCCTCGACGGCTACCCGATCGTCAATACCTATGGTTATGTCTATGTGCTGGCCTATCGTCCTGAAGCCTTCCCGGATGGCCCGCCGAAGTCATGGCACGCTCTGCTCGATCCGAAGTTCAAGGGCCGCATCGCGCTTTATAATGACGGTATCGGCTTCCACTTCCCGGCGCAGGTTGCCGGCGGCGGCAAGCTGGAAGACATCCCGGCCAATATGCAACCAGCCTGGGATTTCATCACAAAGGTGAAGCAGCAGCAGCCGCTACTCGGTGAAGACCCGGATTTTACCACCTGGTTCCAGAAGGGTGAAATCGATCTCGCCTGCACCATCTCCACCAATGCACGTGAAGCGCAGAAGAACGGCGTCAAGATCGACTGGACGGTGCCAGAAGAAGGCGCGAAGTTCGACACCGACGGCCTGTGGATTCCGAAGGGCCTGCCGGAAAACGAACTTTACTGGGCCAAGGAATATATCAACTTCGCTCTCACCAAGGATGCACAGCAGGTCTGGCTCGACGGCCTCGGTCTACCCGGCGTGGTGCCGGGTTTGACCCCACCCGCCGATCTGGTGAACGATCCCGCCTATCCGACAACGGAAGAGGATTTCAAACATCTCATCCGTATCTCGGCCAAGGTACAGGTCGAAAACGAGAGCGAATGGTTCTCGAAGTTCAAAGCGATCATGCAGGGCTAAATCGCGTGACAGGAGTTGCCTGTCGTGGCAGCTCCTCAACCAGACAGTCAGGATTTGAAATATGCGAGCGGCACGCTCTGCCTATCCGGTGGTTTGGCGTATCATGGATGCGCTGGAAGCAATCGCAGCCTTTCTATGGCCCGCGCGGTTTAACCGCGCTG
>JAEXXS010000078.1 GCA_023451915.1 Pseudomonadota bacterium
TCTTGCTGGCCGTGTTGCGCAGGCTCCAGCCGCTTTTCGGCGGCAGATAGGCATAGCCGCCTTCGGTGAGCGTGTGGCTCTTGCCCGCGACGGTGACGGTGACTTCGCCTTCGACCACGAACAGAACCCCTTGCGCCGTGTCGTCAAGCTCGGCACGGTCGCTGCCGCCGCCGGGCTGCACTTCCATGATATATTGCGAAAAAGTCTCGGCAAAACCGGACATCGGACGCGCGATCACCCATAGACGCGTCTTTTCCCAGAAAGGCAGGAAGCTCGTCACGATATCGCTGAACGTGCCTTTGGGAATGACGGCATAGGCCTCCGTGAACATGGCGCGGTCGGTCAGGAGCTGCGTCTGCGGCGGCAATCCGCCGGTCGGTGCGAAATAGGTGCGGGTCATTTTCCTGTTCCTGATCAGTAAAGTGTCTCTGGAAGGATGTCCTTCAGTCGCAAGAGCGCGATGCGCTCCACTTGCGCGCAAGCGGTGGCGAATTCTGTGTCGCGGTCATTGGCGACGCGGCGCTGGAACGTGTCGAGAATTTCCTGTTTGTTGCGCCCCTTGACGGCGATGATGAAGGGAAAGCCGAATTTCTGCGTATAGGCGTCGTTCAGTTCGGTGAATGTCTGCTTTTCCTTGTCCGTCAGCGCGTCCAGACCGGCCCCTGCCTGTTCGGCGGTGGATTCGGCGGTCAGGCGCTTGGCCTGCGCCAGCTTGCCGGCGAGATCCGGGTGGGCGTTCAAAACGCCGAGCCGCTCTTCGGGCGAGGCGGCGCGGAAGATTTTCGTCATCGCGCCAGCCAGACCCGAGGCCGTGTCCTCGGCTTCACCAAAGCCTGCATCATAAGCGCGCTCGGCGATCCATGGCGAATGCTCGAAAATACTGCCATAGCGGGCCACGAAATCGGCCTTGCTGGCCTTCGATGGCACCACGTCGGCCACTTTCGGCTTGTGATGTTCGTGCCAATGATTGGCAATGTCGATGCGCTTGGCGACCCAGACCTTGTCATGGCTTTGGACATAATCGAGGAAACGTTCCAGTGCTGCCATGCGACCCGGACGTCCGACCAGACGGCAGTGCAGGCCGATGGACAGCATCTTGGGCGCGCCTTCCGCCCCTTCGCGGTAGAGCACGTCGAAGGCGTCCTTCAGATAGGTGTAAAACTGGTCGCCGGAATTGAAGCCTTGCGGGGTTGCAAAACGCATATCGTTGGCATCAAGCGTATAGGGCACGATCAGATGCGGGCCTTTCGGGCCCTTGACCCAATAGGGCAGCTCGTCGGCATAGGAATCAGCGGAATAGACGAAGCCGCCTTCTTCCATCACCAGTTTCAGCGTGTTGTCGGATGGCTTGCCCTGATAAATGCCGAGCGGGCGTGAGCCGGTCACTTCGGTATGCAGGCGCACGGCTTCGCGAATATGCTCGCGCTCCACTTCTTCCGGTATGTCCTTATATTCCCACCAGCGCAGGCCGTGGCTGGCGATTTCCCAATCGGCTTCCTTCATGGCGGCGACGGCTTCGGGATTGCGCGCCATGGCCAGTGTCACGCCATAGACGGTGACGGGCATGTTGCGCCGCGTGAAGGCGCGCCACAAACGCCAGAAGCCGGAACGCGCGCCATATTCGTAGATCGATTCCATGTTCAGGTTGCGCTGGCCGTTCCAGGCTTGCGCGCCGACGATTTCCGACAGCAGGCATTCCGACGACGCATCGCCGTCCAGAATGCAGTTTTCCGCACCCTCTTCATAATTGACCACGAATTGGACGGCTATATTGGCCCCGCCGGGCCAGCGCGGATCAGGTGTGTTCCGGCCATAGCCGATCAGATTGCGTGGATAGCTCATGCCAGACATCCCCATTGAGTTCTCGTATTTGGCTCATGATAATAAAGATTTGCGCACTGAATTCCCCTTCAAAATTTTGAAAGACATCCAAGGAGAAAGCTCTTTCTTAATGCTGCGTAAGGCGGAATACTTCACGATGGGAACAAAAGCGGGAACGCCGCCGGTCTGCCATAAAAATGTGCTTTTATTGCAAAAACAGCACTGGCAAACCGTGTGAAATCAATGACTTGTGGTAGTTTGGCTTTCAAGAGCCGGAGAATCACGCAAGCGGTCAGGAGTGCAAATGGGTCAGGGACATCACGGCGAAGAGGGCAACGCAGGTCGGTTGACGACCCATGTTCTCGATACGGTCAGTGGCAAACCGGCTGCGGGATTGCGTATCGAATTGCGCCGGATCGAGAATCACGCGGCGCTGAGCCTCAAGGAAATCCGCACCAATCAGGACGGTCGTTGTGGCGAGCCGCTGCTTGCCAATGGCGATTTGCAACGCGGTTCCTATGAACTTCTGTTTCATGTCGGCGAATATTTCGGCAAGGACGAAGACGGCGTGCCCTTCCTGGACATTGTGCCGTTGCGCTTTGGTGTTTCCGACGAAAAGGCGCATTATCATGTGCCGCTTCTGGTTTCGCCTTTTTCCTATTCGACCTATCGCGGGAGCTGAGCAGGATGGTTCAGTCTGTGAGAAACAGAATATGTTTTCTTCTGAACGGCGAGCGGGTCGAACTCGACCGGGTTTCGCCAACGGAAACGCTGCTCGATTATCTGCGTCTGGCCTGCAAGCTGCGCGGCACCAAGGAAGGCTGCGCCGAAGGCGATTGCGGCGCCTGCACGGTGCTGGTCGGCAAGATCGTGGGCAGCGAACTGGTTTATGAAAGCGTCAATGCCTGCATTCGTTTCGTCGGTTCGCTGGATGGTTGCCATGTGGTGACGGTCGAGCATCTGCGCGGGGCCGATGGCGGTTTGCATCCGGTGCAAAAGGCGATGATCGATTTTCACGGCTCGCAATGCGGCTTCTGCACGCCGGGCTTCGTCATGTCGCTTTACGGGCTGTGGATGCGCAATCCGAAGCCTGCCGATCCGGCGATTGAAAAAGCGCTGCAAGGCAATCTCTGCCGTTGCACGGGTTACGAGGCGATCATTCGCGCGGCGCGCGCCATTTCCGATTACGGCAACACGACGGAAGATCCGCTGGCGGCGGAACGCGCCCATGTGCTGGAGCAGTTGCAATCCATGCGCGACGGTTCGCGGGTCGAAGTGGGCGCGGGCAAAGACCGTCTGATCGTGCCTGCTAATCTCGACGATTTTGCAGCACTGCTGGCCGAGGAGCCGAAGGCGACCGTGGTTGCCGGGGCCACCGATGTGGGGCTCTGGGTCACGAAGATGATGCGCGATATCTCGCCGGTCGTCTTTATCGGCCATTTGACCGAATTGCGGACGATCACGGAAGACAACAACGTCATCACCATCGGCGCGGGCGTGACCTATACGGAAGCCTTTTCGTTCCTCGCCAGACGCATTCCGCAGCTAAGCGCTCTCATCAATCGCATCGGCGGCGAGCAGGTGCGAAATCAGGGCACCATCGGCGGCAATATCGCCAATGGTTCGCCGATCGGCGACACGCCGCCGCCGCTGATCGCGCTCAATGCCCGTCTGACGCTGCGCAGGGGCGATAGCCGCCGTACCATTCCGCTGGAAGATTTCTTCATCGCTTATGGCAAGCAGGACCGTCAGCCCGGCGAATTCGTCGAGGCGATGCATGTGCCGGTTCCGGCGGAAGGCAACCACTTTGCGATCTACAAAGTGTCCAAGCGTTTCGAGGAAGATATTACCGCAGCGCTTGGCGCATTTCATATGGTGGTCAATGCGGCAGGCAAGGTTGCCTCCATCCGCATCGCCTATGGCGGTATGGCGGCGACGCCAAAACGCGCCTTTGCCGTTGAGGCCGCACTTCTCGGCCAGCCATGGACCGAAGAAACGGTGGAGGCTGCAATCCGCTTTTATGAGCAGGATTACCAGCCATTGAGCGACATGCGCGCCACGGCGGATTATCGTATGCTGGTCTCGAAGAATTTGCTGCGCCGCTTTTATGCCGAAACGCAAGGGCAAGCCGAACCCCTGCGCGCCCAGCATATTGAAGCGGTCTGAAGGAGGCAGGCATGAACAAACATCCTGCAAACACGATCAAAGCCGCCGCTATTAAAGGTGGTGTCGCCACCGATCAAAAGCACGATTCCGCGCATAAGCATGTGACAGGCGATGCGGTCTATATTGACGATATTCCAGAACCCGAAGGCACGCTGCATGTCGGTGTCGGCCTTGCGACGGTTGCCCATGCTCATATCAAGTCTGTCGATCTTGCCGCCGTGCGCGCAGCGCCCGGCGTTGTCGATGTTCTGACCTATAAGGACATTCCCGGCGAAAACGATGTTTCGCCGTCCGGCATGCATGACGATCCGATCTTCGCGGGCGATACGGTACAGTTCCACGGACAGCCGATCTTTGCCGTCATTGCCCGTACGCGCGATCAGGCCCGCCGCGCCGCGCGTCTGGCCAAGGTCGAGTATGAGGAAATGCCGGGCCTGTTTTCCATTGCAGGCCTTGATGGCGCAA
>JAEXXS010000237.1 GCA_023451915.1 Pseudomonadota bacterium
CCGGCAGCCGCGCCCATAATTCGTGGGCGCGTTGGGACAAGGCGATCTGCTCTGGCGCGCGGCCCTGCCTGCGCACACCGCCATAATTGACGCCGCTTGCCTGCGCGCCGCAAAAACCCTTGTCAAGCAAGATGACCGAAAGGCCAGCCTGACGCATGAAAAGCGCTGCCGAGCCGCCGACAATACCGCCGCCGATAATGACCGCATCGGCCTGAAGACGCTTTGTCATGACGAAACGTCCTCTCTGGCTGCAGCGCCAAAACCGAGCGGGATCGGCTTAACCGGCGCTTGGGCGCGGATGCGTCCGCCCTCGGCGGGTGTCTTGTCGCGCGCGAAAGCCAGAAGCTCTGCTGCCGCTGCCGAACACATGCGACCCTGACACCGCCCCATACCAACCCGGCTCAAGGCCTTGAGGCGATTGATTTCCTGCGTGTCGCCCGCCCCTATCACATCCCGCGCTTCGCCAAGGCTGATCTCTTCGCAACGGCAAAGCGTGACATCGCTTGCCACCGTTTCGAACCAGTCGAGCGGAAACGGGAACGCCTTTTCAAGGATCAGACGTTCGCGATAAATGCCATCCAGTTTGCGGATGAGACGCTGTTCGGTCCCGCTATCGAATGGCAATCCAAGATCGCGAAGAAGCGCGATAGCGGCCAGCTGACCGCGAATTTCGGCGGCATCGGCACCGGCAATGCCCGCACCATCACCGGCGACATAGACGCCAATACGGCTGGTGCGTCCAAGCTTGTCCGTCATCGGCAACCAGGCGCGGTCACGGTCCTCAAAGCGGAAATCACAACCGGCAAGATCGGCAAGCTGTGTTTCCGGGCGGAGCGCAAAGCCATAGGCCAGCGCATCGCAGGCCACTTCACGCTCGCTCTTACCCGTTCGATAACGCAGACCTTCCACATGGCCGTCGCCCAGCACGCTATCGGGCCGAACATCATAGTGGATCGGAACGCCCGCCAGTTTCAGGCGCAGGCCGTAATAGGCCCCAAGCGCCACAATGCGCGGCGCGTGCAGCGCCAGATGCGCGAGGTGAAACTTGGCAGTAAACGGCGCGGTATCCAGAACAGTCCCCACCTTGGCGCCAGCATGGTGATATTGCCATGCCACCAGATAGAGCAGCGGGCCGGAACCCATGAACACGACGCGTTCGCCAACGATGCAGCCTTGCGCCTTGAGCGCAGTCTGTGATGCCCCAAGTGTATAGACGCCGGGCTTCGTCCAGCCCTTGAACGGAAGCACACGATCCGTCGCGCCGGTCGCAAGAATGAGATGGCTATAAGGCAGCTGATCATGCACGCCATCGGTCAGGAGATCGAGATGATCCCCATCGTTGCGCGAAATATTCCAGACCAGCGTTTCCGGACGATAATCGATGGAACCGCGCAACGTGTCGAAAGTCGTGTGCAGCGCTTTGGCCTTGTGAGCCTCGGAACCATAACGGCTACGATAGCTGCGCCTGTCATCGATCGGCGGGCGGCGATAAATCTGCCCGCCGGAGCGCATGCCTTCGTCCAGTACGACTGGCCGGAGACCAGCCTTGACGAGAATTTCGGCGGCGCGAATGCCCGCAGGCCCAGCGCCGACAATGACAGGTGCCGGAAGAGGGGACGCAACCGCGCTCATGTCGCAGGCTCCGTCACGAAAGCCATGCCTTCTTCCAGCAATGTTGTGCAGGCGCGCAGCCGTCGCCCCTCCGCCGTCATGACATGGCAGTCCTGACAAGCGCCGATCAGGCAGAAACCTGCCCGCGGTTCGCCGGTGAATTCGGTATGACGCAGCTTTCCCTGCACCGACAGAATGGCGGTCAACACGGTGTCGCCACGGCGTCCCTCGCAAGGCACGCCGTCAAGCGAGAAGCTGAGCGGCTGTTCGGTCAGCCGATACCGTCTGCGGAACTGGGCCGCCGAAGGTGAAACCGGGATCGTCATGATCGGATCAGCCCTTGCCTACAAGAAGACGGTCGAGGCCGAACATGCGGTCAATGATGATCATGGTGACGGTCGCGACAAGGATCATCAAGGCGGAGACCGCAGCCATCATCGGATCGATGGATTCGCTTGCATACATATACATACGGACCGGCAGCGTGACGGTGGACGGCGACGTGACGAAGATCGACATGGTCAGCTCGTCGAAGGAGTTGATGAAAGCAAGCAGCCAGCCGCCCGACAGACCCGGCAGCAATAGCGGCAAGGTGATGCGGCGGAACACGGTCCATTCTCCGGCGCCGAGCGTGCGCGCAGCGTTTTCTGCATTGCGGTCCATGCTGCCGAGCGAAGCGAGAATGAGGCGCAGCGCATAAGGCGTGATCACGATGGAATGGGCGGCAACGAGCCAGATGAAGGAGCCCGTGAAGCCCATCAGGGAGAACAGGCGCAGGAATGCGACGCCCAGCACCAGATGCGGGATGATCAGTGGCGACAGAAACAGTGCATTAAGCGCATCGCGGCCACGGAAATTATATTGCGCAATGGCAAGCCCGGACGGCACCGCCAGCAATGTGGAGATCGTGGCCGAGAAGAAGGCGAGCTTCACGCTGTTATAGAACGACGTCATGAAATCGTTATGCTCGAACACTGCCTTGAACCAGCGAAGCGAGAGGCCGTTCCATGGCATGGTCAGCGTGTTTTCCGGGGTGAAAGCCACCAGACACACCACCAGCATCGGCGCCAGCATAAAGATGACGACCAGCGTGTGGAAGAAAAGGGCGAAAGGACCGTTCTTGACCATGGTGCTTACCCCAGTTTCTTCTTGGCCTGCCCTTCGAGCAGGCGATTATAGGCGATCATGATGATGAGATTGGCCACTAGAACGATGATGGCGATGGCAGCACCCAGCGGCCAGTTCAGCTCAATCAGGAATTCGTCATAGACGACGGTTGCCGCCATCTTGAGACGACGTCCGCCGAGCAGCCCCGGAATGGCAAACGAACTGGCCGACAGCGCGAAGACGATGAGGCTGCCGGAAAGAATGCCCAGCACGGCCTGCGGGAATACCACGCGGCGCAATGCCGTCAGGCGCGATGCGCCAAGCGTGAGCGCTGCCGCTTCCACTGACGGGTCGAGCTTTTGTAGCACGGTCCAGACCGGGATCACCATGAAGGGCAGCATGATATGCACCAGACCGATCACGATAGCGGTTTCGCTATAAAGGATCTGCGTCGTCGGCAGGCCGACGAGTTGCAAGAGGCTGTTCACCAGACCATTGCGTCCGAGAAGCATGCTCCAGCCGAAGGTGCGCACCACGACCGAAACCAGAAGCGGCCCGATGATTACCAAAAGGAAGATCGAGCGCCATGGCTTGCGCATATTGGAGAGAATATAGGCTTCCGGCACGCCGATCAGCACCGTGATCACGGTTGTTATGAGCGCGAGCTTGAGCGTCCGCCAGAAGATCGACAGGTAATAAGGGTCTTTGAGAACCTGCGCGTAATTGGCAAGCGAATAGACGTTCTCGATGCCCTTGTCATAGCTGTAACTGTTGAACGACAGCAGGATCGTCAGCCCCAGCGGCAAAAGCACCAGCGCGAAGAAAAGCAGCGTCGACGGCCCGGCCAGGAAAAGCGGCATCAGATTGCGCGCTTCCTTCGGGGCTGCGGGTGTATCCTCTGAGATTACCGAAGCCATGCTCAGTTCACCCCTGCGGTGAGGATGCGGCAATCTTCGTGATTCCAGCGGAGGCCGACCTGCGTGCCTTCAGCGGGCGGCGGGTTGCCGAGATTGGGTAAAGACACCGAAAGCTGGCCCGCCGCTGTATTGATGCCGAGCAGCCACTGGCTGCCCATGAAATAACGCGTTGCGACCTCACCGGCGATATGGCCCTCGCCATCATTCACAAGCTGCACTTTTTCCGGGCGGATGAACACCGAGACATCGCCGGAAAGTTTGGTCTCGCCTGCCGGGAAACGGACCGCCGTTCCCGCAAGCGCGATCATTTCGCCCTCGGCCCGCGCCTTGAGAAAGTTCGACTTGCCGACAAAATTGGAAATGAAATGATTGTGCGGATGCTCGTAGAGCTTGTACGGCGCATCGACCTGCGTGATGAGGCCCTTTTCCATGACCACGATGCGGTCGCTGATCGACAGGGCTTCAGCCTGATCATGCGTCACCATGATGGTGGTGATGCCGACGGTGCGCTGAATGCGGCGCAGCTCGAACTGCATTTCCTCGCGAAGCTGCGCATCAAGGTTGGAGAGCGGCTCGTCCAATAGCAGCACTGGCGGATTGATGACCAGCGCGCGGGCGATCGCAACACGCTGGCGCTGACCGCCCGACATCTCACGCGGATAGCGATCCGCCAGAGCGCCAAGATGGACCAGTTCCAGCACCTCGCGCACGCGCTTTTCCCGCTCGGCCTTCCCCACATTGCGCATTTCGAGACCAAAGCTGACATTCTGCGCCACCGTCATATGCGGAAACAGCGCATAGCTCTGGAAGACGACGCCAAGTTCGCGCTTGGCCGGGGCGAGCCGGGTAATATCGCGACCATCAAGCGTGATCGAACCGGCGGTCGGGGGCACCAGTCCGGCGATCATCTGCAAGGTGGTGGTCTTGCCGCAGCCGGAGGGACCGAGCAGCGAAATGAACTCGCCCTTTTCAATCGTCAGATTGAATTTATCGACAGCCGCGAACTTGCCGTAATGACGAGAAATTCCGGAAAGGGTCAAAAAGCTCATTGCGTCTCCCTCTCGGCCTGACTTCCGCAGAAATATGCGGGGGAGCGGAAGCGCCGTGATATTGTCTCACGTCGCCTCTTTACAGGGCTGGCGGGCGGGGCGGTCCTTCATGCTCGGTTGCGCAGTAACACAGTCTTGGCCAGCCGCTTTCGCGGCTGCATCGTTCCCTGAACAACGCCTGAAGCAAAACCGCCGATCCGTCTACAGCACCATTTCGGTGCCTTGCCGGACCTTCCCATTGGCGACGCTTTCAGATGGCAGAAAAAGTTCCGCGATTACAAATTATAATTTTCAAATCCGGAAGAAATTATATACATCTTTCAAAATGCAGAATTTGGAAGCAATTTTATGGATGATATATCTGAGAATTCGAAATCTGGCGCCGCTCTCAACTCAAGTCTGGTGAAGGCAATCCATATTTTGAAAGG
>JAEXXS010000257.1 GCA_023451915.1 Pseudomonadota bacterium
ACGACCGTTCCAGTTGCATATAGAAGCAAGGTGGTTTACCGAAGTTCTCCCGACGGCGAAAGTGCCGCGCTGATAATAGAATTATGGAGAGGTCTTTGTTGCAGCGGATTTTCTCAACTGTGCGTTCTGGCGCATCAACAGGCGCACGCAAGCAGCGCGCCCTTCTGGCTGGCACGGCAATTCTGTTTTCGGCCGCCCTCGCCGGATGCAACACCGCATCCACTTTGAACCCGTCCGAGACGCTGACCGAGGGCTATGTCCTCGACCAGCAGGCGCTTGATTCGGTGCCGGTCGGCTCCAGCCGCGAGCAGGTGCTGCTGGCGCTGGGCACGCCATCGACCACCGCGACCTTCGACAACGAAGTGTTCTATTACATTTCGCAGAAGCGTCATCGCATGGCTCAGTTCATGAAGCCAAAACTGGTTGATCGTCAGATCCTCGCGATCTATTTCGATAAGGACGGCAAGGTTCAGCACATCGCCAATTACGGCATGCAGGACGGCAAGCTGTTCGACTTCGTATCGCGCACCACGCCAACCGGCGGCAAGGACCAGACCTTCCTGGGTCAGGTTATCCAGGGCGTTTCCAAGGCGCCGACTTCGATACCCGGCGCTGGCGCAGGCGGACCTGGAGCTGGCGGCAGCTGATCGCCACGCTATCTTATCCAAAAGAAAACCCGCCTTTCGGCGGGTTTTCTGTTTTCAGTCCTTACAGAACCGGATCAGGCCATGTGCGCCAGCACTGCAAGCAGCAGAAGTGCGACGATATTGGTGATCTTGATCGCCGGGTTGACGGCAGGACCAGCGGTATCCTTGTAGGGATCGCCGACCGTATCGCCCGTCACAGAAGCCTTATGCGCTTCCGAACCCTTCAGGTGCTTCACGCCATCGGCATCGGTAAAGCCGTCTTCAAAGCTTTTCTTGGCATTGTCCCATGCACCGCCGCCGGAAGTCATGGAAATGGCCACGAACAGCCCATTAACGATGACGCCGAGCAGCGATGCGCCCAGTGCTGCAAAGGCAGCGGCCTTGGAGCCGGAAATCAGCAGAACGCCGAAATAGACGACGAGCGGCGCGAGCACCGGCAGAAGCGACGGAATGATCATCTCACGGATCGCCGCTTTGGTCAGAAGATCGACCGCGCGGGCATAATCCGGGCGTTCCTTACCGGTCATGATGCCCGGCTTTTCCTTGAACTGGCGACGAACTTCCTGCACCACCGCTCCGCCTGCCCGGCCCACAGCCGTCATGGCCATGCCGCCGAACAGATAAGGAATGAGGCCCCCGAAGATCAGACCTGCCACCACATAGGGATTGGACAGATCAAACGATACCGGTCCCATATCCGCAAAGTACGGGTAGGTCTGGCCGTTGGCAGCGAAGTAGGCAAGGTCGTTGGAATAGGCTGCGAACAGCACCAGAGCGCCCAGGCCTGCCGAACCGATGGCGTAACCCTTGGTCACGGCCTTGGTCGTGTTGCCAACCGCATCCAGTGCATCGGTGGACTTGCGCACTTCCGGGTCGAGGCCGGCCATTTCCGCAATACCGCCGGCATTGTCGGTAACCGGTCCGAAGGCATCGAGCGCCACGATCATCCCGGCAATGCCCAGCATGGCCGTGACCGCAATGGCCGTACCGAAGAGCCCCGCCAGCTGATAGGTGCTGATGATGCCGCCAACGATCACGATGGCGGGCAAGGCGGTTGATTCCAGCGAGACGGCAAGACCCTGAATGACATTCGTGCCGTGCCCCGTCACGGAAGCCTGCGCGATGGAATTGACCGGGCGCTTGTTGGTGCCGGTATAATATTCGGTGATCACCACGATCAGGCCCGTCACGATGAGACCGATCAGACCGCAGATGAAGAGATTGGTGCCGGTAATGACTTTACCGGCCACCGTGCCGATTTCGCCCCAGCCAATCGTCAATGTGTTGGCAACCCCAAGCCCGATGATCGACAGGAGGCCCGTCACGATCAGGCCCTTATAGAGCGCGCCCATGATCGAGCCGTTGACGCCAAGCTTGACGAAGAATGTCCCTGCAATCGACGTGATCACGCAGGCGCCGCAGATCAAGAGCGGATAGAGCATGACGCTTGAAAGCACATCCGAACCGTTGAAGAAGATCGCGCCCAGCACCATGGTTGCCACCACGGTAACGGCATAGGTTTCGAACAGATCGGCCGCCATACCGGCGCAATCGCCGACATTATCGCCCACATTGTCGGCGATGGTTGCCGGATTGCGCGGATCGTCTTCCGGAATACCCGCTTCAACCTTGCCGACCAGATCGCCGCCGACATCCGCACCCTTGGTGAAGATGCCGCCGCCGAGACGGGCGAAGATCGAAATGAGCGAAGCGCCAAAGCCGAGCGCCACCAGCGCATCGATAACCGTACGATCAGCGGGCGCATAACCCAGCCAGACGGTGAGAATAAAATAATAGACGGACACGCCCAACAGCGCGAGACCGGCCACCAGAAGACCAGTAACCGCACCGGACTTGAAAGCCATTTCAAGCCCGCCTGCCAGACTCAAGGAAGCGGCCTGTGCTGTGCGCACATTGGCGCGCACCGAAACATGCATCCCGATAAAGCCTGTGACGCCAGACAGGATTGCACCGATGAGAAAGCCGATAGCGGCACTCAGCGACAGCAAATACCATGCGGCGAGAAACACGACGACGCCGACAATCGCAATGGTGGAATATTGTCGTGTGAGATAGGCCGACGCACCTTCGCGGATGGCGCCAGCGATTTCCTGCATACGCGGCGTTCCCTGATCTGCCGCCAGGATCGAACGGATCGACCAGAAGGCGAAAAGAACGGAAACCACGCCGCAGGCAATAACGAGAAGTAAAACTGCCACTCCCATTTGCATAAAGGCCAACTCCTATTGAGTTTGCGCCGGCTACCGTCAGCTTGACCTCAGATAACATCCGATACTGGGCAATTAACGGCAGGCATATGCGCATGAAGGCCCGAAAACCCCTCCCCGGGCCGATTAGAGCGGCATGGAAAGCGCTTGAAGCCACCACGTCGTACCGGGCTTCAACGGTATAGTTTCATCAGGAACTTATGCCTTTGAATCAATAAATTGGCGAGTTCCCTTGCAGTCGAGCATTCTCAATGCCGCATGACCAACATGCGAAACGGTTTAACAAACGTCAAGACGTTCTTTGCCAGCATACAATGAAAGAAGGGCTGTGATTTCTCACAGCCCTTCTTTCTCTTATCAGTCTTTAAAACAGATCTTAGTGGCGCGGCTTGGTCCCGCGGCTTTCGCCGCGAATGACGAAGGCAAGGCGATCCAGCACCGCGTTGACGAGTTTTGGCTCGTCTTCGGTATAGAATGCCTTGGCGATATCGACATATTCCGAGACAATCACGGCGGTCGGCACATCGTTGCGCGATGTCAGTTCCCATGCACCGGCGCGAAGGATAGCGCGCAGTGTGGAATCGAGACGCGACAGCGGCCAGTCCTCCGTCAATGCCTGATGGATCATCGGATCGAGCTTGAGCTGGCTGTCGACCACACCGGCGACGATGGCGCGGAACCATTGCGGATCGGCATCGAGATATTGCGTGCCGTCCACTTCCTTGCCGAGGCGGAAGGCTTCGTATTCTGCGACCACTTCCATCACGCCCGTACCGGCAACGTCCATCTGGTAGAGCGCCTGCACAGCTGCAAGCCGGGCAACGCCACGCTTGTTTGCCGTACGCGGCAGGTTCGGTGTCGGGCGACCTTCTGCGGAAGAACTCATAATATCAGGCTCCGAATTTCTTGCGCAGATCGATCATGGTCAACGCAGCGCGGGCAGCAAAACCGCCCTTGTCCTTGTCGCTGCGGCGCGCACGCACCCATGCCTGTTCGTCATTTTCGACGGTCAGAATGCCGTTGCCGATGGCAAGGCTTTCTTCAACGGCGAGATCGGTCAGCGCACGGCAGGATTCGTTTGCAACGATGTCGAAATGATAGGTCTCCCCACGGATGACCGTGCCAAGCGCGACATAGCCGTCATAGTCGGTGCCGCCATTGTCTGCACCGTCGAGAGCGAAGGAAATAGTTGCCGGAATTTCCAGCGCGCCCGGTACAGTCACGACGTCATAAGTCGCGCCCGCTTCGTCAAGGGCAGCCTTTGCGCCATCAAGAAGCGCATCGGCTAAATCGTCGTAGAAACGCGCTTCAACAATAAGCAAATGCGGCGCATGCGCCTCGTGATCGGACATGAGAAACTCCATGACAAATTTTGCGGACCGCAACACCTGCGGTCAACGCTCAAATCGGGATATG
>JAEXXS010000274.1 GCA_023451915.1 Pseudomonadota bacterium
AAATCACGCTGCCGTCAACGGTCATCTGAACGCGGTTCTCAAAAATCAAAACCTTGCCATTGTCCTTGACCTGCATGCTGTCGGCCAGAATATGCGTATTTCCACTGCGAATATCGACCGGTTTGTCGGTGGTGATCTGTCCGCTCTTCAGATTGACATCTGCCGAGTGCATCACCGCACGCAAACCTTCATTCGTGGTTACGATAAAGTCCTTATCAAGTTGCAAACGACCATTGGCATTATCATAAATGCCGGATGCCGCCTCGACCTTGGCCACGCCATGATCACCGACCGGCAGTTCGGCCTGAATGCCTTCCAGCGTGATCACGCCGCTATTATTGGCATCCTGCGTCGCCTTCGATGCGGTCATCGAATAGGGCTTGTTGTCCTGGGTGTAACCGTTGAGATGCGGGCTCGACATGACGAGTTTGCCGTTTTCGCCGCCCGTATTCATCTCGACCTTGATCGGTGTCGCTGGCGTTGCAAGAAACGTATACCAGGAAAAAACGGCTGCAAGCGCGATAGCGGCAACCGGCAGCGCGGTTTTCAGCACCCGCACGCGAACCGAATGGCGCTGGGCCGCATGAAAAAGTGACTCGGCCTTCTGGGACGCACCAAAACGCATGCCGCCCTTGCCGCGCCCGGCAGGGGCTGCGGTCTCAGCAACAGGGCTGTTTGTGGTGTCGGTAGTCATGGCGTCCTTCAGATAATCCACTGCAGTCAATATGAGAAACTTTCGTTCAACAGACGGGCGCGCGCCCGATGTAAAGGTCCATTCCCTGCGATCAATAGGCGCTTTTTCATTTTAATATGGTTTATTTGGGATAATTTGAACCGATGCTCAATAGCAAGAAGACGACACAAAGTATCGCACCTGCCCGAAAATGAAGGGCAAGCACGTCTATCCCATTGATATTTCAACGCAATCAGCACATCTATCTAATAGGTAGAATGCTAATCAACTCTTTGATACCACAAAATGGTCTTGCGTTACAGCGCATCACGAAAGCGCGTAACTTGCAAAAGAGCCCGGTTTTTCGACCAAAGACAGAATCTTTCGCCTTCATGTCATGACAATAGAGGCGTGCAACACTATCTCTTTGAAATCTGTAGCAAGATCGAAGCTCTTGCCGCCCGACGGAATTGGGGGCACAAAGATCGCCAGAGATTTTCAGGATCGCCGTCGCGGCCGGTCGCAGTGATAAAGACGAATGGATGGACAACAATGGCCCAGGACGCCGAAGCACTGATCGAAAGACGAAAGCTGCGCCGCAAGCTGACCGTCTGGCGCGTGGCTTTTCTGCTTCTGCTCGCCGTTCTTATCGCCGGTTTCGCCTCGTGGTCGATGCGCGGCACGAATTTCACCCAGCCGCATATCGCCAAGGTGCGCATCGAAGGCACGATCTTCGAGAATGAAGAGCTTCTGAAGCGACTCGACAACATCGCCAAGAACGATGCGGTGAAGGGCGTGATTCTGGTTCTCGATTCGCCCGGCGGCACCACCGTCGGCGGCGAAGCCATTTACGAAGCCGTGCGCAAGATCGCCGAGAAAAAGCCGGTCGTCACCCAGGTTGGCACGCTGGCGGCGTCTGCCGGCTATATGATCGCCAGCGCTTCCGACCATATCGTGGCGCGGCAGACCTCCATCGTCGGCTCCATCGGCGTACTCTTCCAGTATCCCGACCTTTCCAAGCTTCTCGATACGATCGGCGTCAAGGTCGAAACCATCAAATCCACGCCGCTCAAGGCCGAACCCAATTATTTCAGCCCGGCCAGCGACGAAGCCAAGGGCATGATCCGCAATATGATCATGGATTCCTATGCTTGGTTCGTGGACATTGTGGAAAAGCGCCGCTCGTTCACGCATGAACAGGCGCTTGCACTGGCCAATGGTGCGGTTTTCACAGGCCGTCAGGCGCTGGAAAAGAAACTCGTCGACGGGCTTGGCGGCGAAGACGAAGCCGTGGCCTGGCTTGGCACCAAGGGTGTGTCCACCACCCTGCCCCGCCTGGAATGGAAGCCGGTCAGCAGCGAAACAGGATTTTCGCTGCGCGATCTCATCATCCATGCCGGTGCGCGACTGATTGGACTGCCGCAGGAAGCCGATAGTATGCTCAAGGGGATAGCAAAGGATCGCATCTTTCTTGACGGACTTCTCTCGGTTTGGCACGTTGACGGAACGCCGGACGCAAATTCAGCAAACTAACAATGTCCGGCATTCGGGCCTGACAGCACATAACAGGAAATAGGGGTAAAGCCGTGATCAAATCGGAACTCGTTCAGATTATCGCCAGCCGCAATCCGCATCTCTTTCAGCGCGATGTCGAAAACATCGTCGGCGCGGTTTTCGACGAGATCACCAATGCACTCGCGGATGGCAACCGCGTCGAGCTGCGGGGCTTCGGCGCTTTCTCGGTCAAGAACCGTCCCGCCCGCAGCGGCCGCAACCCGCGCACCGGCGAAACGGTGGACGTGGAAGAAAAGTGGGTTCCCTTCTTCAAGACCGGCAAGGAGCTGCGCGACCGTCTCAACGGCGCCGTCTGATAGAAGATCATGCTGGCAAAACGTATTGTCGCCATTGTCATTCTGGTCCCGCTGGCCGTCATCCTGATCGCGCTGTCGGTTGCCAATCGTGCGTCCACGATCCTGACATTTGATCCGTTCAATCCGGGCAATCCGGCCCTGTCCTACAGCGCGCCGCTGTTCGTCTGGCTGTTTGGCGCGCTGCTTGCAGGCGTGGTGATCGGCTCTGCGGTGACCTGGCTGACCCAGGGCAAGCATCGCCGCCGGGTTCGTGACAGCAAGCAGGAAGCGGCCCGTCTTCTCGAACGCGCCGAAGCTGCCGAAAGGCGCAACACCTCGGTCGCAAATTCCTGAAACGCCCCCTCTTCGCAAGCCCGGAAGCGAGACTTCCGGGTTTTCCGGCCCTCAAAAAGGCTTGCAGGCGCGAAAGAACGTCGTTTTCCCCTTCCACACCGGCCCTGTTTATCCTACCTAGACCGCAATCATTGTGATTGGAGTTTCGGGTGAAAGCGCCAAAGGGAAAAGGCAAAAAGCCGTCGGGCGGCAAACAGGAGCGTGGGCAGGATCGCGGTTT
>JAEXXS010000282.1 GCA_023451915.1 Pseudomonadota bacterium
AGCTTGTAATAGGCCCAGCCCAGCGAATCGACGATATAACCGTCCTGCGGACGCAGCTCGACCGCCTTCTTGATCATGTCCAGCGCGCGATCGAGATGGATGCCCATATCGACCCAGGAATAACCGAGATAATTCAGCACCTGCGGCTGATCGGGATAAAGCTCCAGCGCCTTGTTGAAGCTCGGCTCGGCCTTGTCCCATTGCTTGAGGCGCTCATAGGCGATGCCGCGCTGGTAGAAGACAGGCCAGTCCTTGCGCTCCGGCGTCTTGATCTGCTCGACAGCGCCATCATAAATCTTGGCGGCTTCGGCAAAATTCTTGTCCTGTGCGTAAACGCCCCCCAGCGCCAGATAGGTGCGTATGTCGGTCTTGTCGCGGCCGAGCAATATCTTCAACTGCTCGATGGCCTCAGCCGACTTGTCATTATCGGCAAGGTTCAGCGCGCGCTGCATTTCGGCATCGCGGCGATAGGGCGAGTTTTCGGGCACTTCCGCATAATATTCTACTGCCGCTTCCGGGCGGCGCAGCTTTGCCGAAATATCGCCAAGCTGGAACAGGGTGGCGTCATTGCCCGGACGCAGCGGCAGCGAGAGTTGCAGATAAAGCTTGGCAAAAGCCTCCGCGCCACTGCGATTGATTGCGGTGCCCAGCGTATAGAGCACTTCGCCAGCGCCCTGCTGCGGCGTCTCGATCAGACGGTCCAACTTCCGCCCCGCCTCGATCTGCTCGCGCAGTTCGGTCAGGGTCATGCGACCGTTCAAAAGCGCCTCGCCATCCTTCAGAAGCTGGATTGCGCCGTCCTTGTCGCCCTGACGCAGCTTGAACGAGGCATAAGCCATGATGATGCGTTCATAAGTGTCGGGTGCGGCGCTGCCGCCGGGACGATCATCAAGCGCCTGCTGGTAGAATTCCGCCGCTTCCTTCTTCATCCCCGCCTGATCGGCGATCAAGGCGGAATTATAGGTACGGAACAGGCCATACCATTCGGGGCCTTCCATCTTCTTGATATCGGCCAGCGCCTGTTTGGGATTGCCCTGCCCGACTTTGACCCAGGCATTCATGAAACCGGTCGCAAGCCGGTCCATATCGGACTGCATGGACAGCATCAAAAGCGGACCGACCTTGCGGTATTGCTTTTTGGAAATGGCGTCGATGGCAAGGGCCACGCGCGAGAAGCGCTCGATATCCGGCACATTCTGCAATTCGGACGCAAGCGGCAGCGCGTCCTTGAAACGACCTTCCGTCAGCAGCACCAGAAGCAGGTCCTGCTTGACCTGACTGTTGCCCGGATCGAAGGCCATGGCCTGACGATAGAAATCGGCGGCTGTGGCGAGATTATTGTCGGCTTCGGCAGTGCGGCCCGCCAGATAGGCGCCCGCAAAGGAACCGGCGCGAACTGAAGGTGCGGCAACGGGAGCGGGATCGGCTGTCGTTTTGGCCAATGCTCCGCTGGCAGGCATTGCAATTCCCGCCAGAAGCGAAAGAAGCAAACCATAAAGCGGGCCGTTTTTCATTCCATGCCGCATGAAGCCCTGTCCTCTTGTCCAATTCCCATATGCCAAACCGGCGACGAATCGCCGATTGCCTCCCACGCACCGTGCCCTGATCTTATCGGAACAGGCACTTCAAGCATGGCCTTTTTGGGATGAGGGGGCAAGAAAAGCATCCGTGATGGGGTGCTTTTCCTGATCAATCCCGTTCGAAATGTTCGAATTCAGTTCACGCGGCTGATGCAGAAGTCGATGACTTCGATCAGCGCATCTTTTTCCGGCGTTGCCTTGAGCGGTGCAAGCGCATCGCGGGCAATCTCGCCGAAATGACGCGCGCGCTGCACCGTGTCGGCAATCGCGCCGTGCTTGGTCATCAGGCCAATGGCTTTTTGCAGCGATGCGTCGTCGCTCGCGCCGTCTTCGATGGCGTGCTTCCAGAAAGCGCGTTCCTCATCCGTGCCACGGCGGTAGCTGAGAATCACCGGCAGCGTGATCTTGCCTTCGCGGAAATCATCACCCGTATTCTTGCCGAGATCGGCAGCCGAGCCGCCATAATCGAGCGCATCGTCAACCAGCTGGAACGCAAGACCGAGATTGAGGCCGTAATCGCGCAGAGCCGCGCGATCCGAACGCTGGACGCCGGCGATGATCGGGCCCACTTCCGCAGCAGCCGAGAACAGCGCCGCAGTCTTCGCCTTGATGACCGCCAGATATTCGTTTTCGGTGGTTTCCATATTCTTGGCGGCGGCAAGCTGCATCACCTCGCCTTCGGCGATCACCGAAGCAGAGGTCGCCAGCACGTCGAGCGCATCGAGCGAACCGACATCGACCATCATCTTGAAAGCCTGACCGAGCAGGAAATCGCCGACGAGAACGCTGGCCTGGTTTCCCCAGATCATGCGGGCGGTGCTTTTGCCGCGGCGCAGATCACTTTCGTCCACCACATCGTCATGCAAAAGCGTCGCCGTGTGCATGAATTCGACAGCGGTTGCGAGACGCACATGACCGTCGCCGTCGTAACCGAACATGCGGGCGGCGGCCAGCGTCATCATCGGACGCAGGCGTTTTCCGCCCGACGAGATCAGATGATTGGCGACTTCGGGAATCATTTCGACGTCGGATCCGGCGCGTGACAGGATCATTTCGTTCACACGCGCCATATCGGCCTTCGTCAGGTCGACAAGCGGCTGCACCGATCCTGTCTGCTTTTTCTTATCGTCGAGATTCAGAACCACACCCAATGCCATTACTCCTTGATGGGGCCGCCACCATATTTAAGCGCGGCGGAATGCTCAAGACGCATTCTCTAAGCCCGTCAGAATGCTCAAGACGCATTCCGCGCCTTCACAGCCTGTTCAACATTGACGGAAGCAGTTGTCAATGCGGTGCATTGGCTCCAAACTATGCTGATGATCGAACTTATCCGCACCAACGATTCCGTCCTTTTGTCTTTCGCCGAAGCCTTGATGAAGGAGGCGGGAATAGCTTATTTCATTGCAGACACCAATATGAGCATTATCGAGGGGTCGCTGGGCGTGCTGCCGCGCCGTCTTCTGGTCAGTGAGGATCAGCTGGACGAAGCGCGGCAAATCCTGATTGATGCCGAGATTGAACACGAACTGCGCGATGAATGAGTTTGGCAATGAGCCTGACTGCCGAAAACGAGATTGAAGAAACGCTCGATGTCTTTCATCGCGGGGCTTTTCATCTCGTGCAACCGGCCATGAAAGGGCATCGCTCCGGCGTCGATGCGATGATCCTGGCAAGCGCGGTGCCGGACGGCTTTGCCGGGCGGCTTGCCGATCTCGGCAGCGGTGCGGGCGCCGCCGGTCTTGCGGTTGCGGCCCGCTGCCCGGCAAGCCGCATCACCCTTGTCGAACGCTCCGGCCTGATGGTCGGCTTTGCCAGAAAAACCATCGCGCATCCGCTGAATAAAGCTCTTTCA
>JAEXXS010000323.1 GCA_023451915.1 Pseudomonadota bacterium
TCTTTCGTGGAGCGTTCGATACTTGCCTTGCGGGTGCTTTCAGCGGTCATAAGCGGTCCTCATTGGGTACTGGAGGCGTTCTAGAACAGCTTGCCCGCTTTGCCAAATGCTTTTGGCGATTCCTGCCAGCAGCAATTCTGCATTTGCAATTCAGTATTTGCAATTCAGGGGGCCGTTCTTAAATATCCACATTGAAACGCGATTCATCCGGCACGACGCCCGGCTGGCGCGGTTTACCCTCAGATGAAGGGGCTTGTGGGATCGCCGTCCGGGATTGCATGAGCCGCCAAAGGAGCATCCATGATCGAACACAATCCCACAACCATTTACGGCACGACCATCGTGACCGTCCGCAAGAACGGCAAGGTCGTGATTGCAGGCGACGGCCAGGTCTCGCTCGGCAATACCGTCATGAAGGGCAATGCGCGCAAGGTTCGCCGCATCGGCAAGGGCAATGTCATTGCCGGTTTTGCCGGCGCGACCGCCGACGCCTTCACTCTTCTCGAACGCCTCGAAGCCAAGCTGGAACAATATCCCGACCAGCTGATGCGCGCTTCGGTCGAGCTCGCCAAGGATTGGCGCACCGACCGCTATCTGCGCCGCCTCGAAGCCATGATGTTGGTTGCCGACAGCAAAGTGACGCTGGCGCTCACCGGCACGGGCGACGTGCTTGAACCGGAACATGGCGTGATGGCCATCGGTTCGGGCGGCAATTATGCGCTGGCCGCAGCCCGCGCGCTGATCGATACCGACAAGTCAGCCGAAGAGATCGCCCGCAAGGCGATGGAGATCGCAGCCGATATCTGCATCTACACCAACCACAATATCCTCGTGGAAAGCCTGGACGCAGAATGAGCTCGCTTGCGCAGGTCAGCAAACCGAGTGCACAACGCTGGGGACTGGGCGTCCTGATCGTCATTGCCATTGTCGCGGTGCAAGCCATCTGGCTGCATCTCGACGGGCGGATCGCCATGTGCGAATGCGGCACCATCAAATTATGGTCGGGTTCTCTGAAATCGGAGAATTCGCAGCATATTGCCGACTGGTATACGCTGTCGCATATCATCCATGGCTTTCTGTTCTACTGGCTGTTCACGGTCATCGCGCCCAGAGCCCCGCTCGGCTTGAGACTTGCGGCTGCGGTCGGCATCGAAGCGGCCTGGGAACTGGTCGAAAACTCGAACTTCATCATTGAACGCTATCGCGCCAATACGTCCTCGGTGGACTATTTCGGCGACAGCATCGTGAATTCGGTTTCCGATACGCTCGCCGCCGCGCTCGGCTTTCTGATCGCGGCAAGGCTGCCAACCAAAATCACCGTCGCCATCGCGCTCTTCTTTGAAATTCTGGCGCTGATCGTCATTCGCGACAATCTTACGCTCAACGTGATCATGCTGCTGCATCCGTTCGAGTTCATCAAGCAGTGGCAAAGTGGGTTGTAAAATGAGTAACTTCTCTCCCCGTGAAATCGTTTCGGAACTTGACCGTTTCATCATCGGCCAGAACGACGCCAAGCGCGCCGTGGCCATCGCCTTGCGCAATCGCTGGCGTCGCCAGCAGCTTGAAGGCCAGATGCGCGAAGAGGTCATGCCGAAGAACATCCTGATGATCGGACCGACCGGCGTCGGCAAGACGGAAATCTCGCGCCGTCTCGCCAAGCTTGCAGGCGCGCCTTTCGTCAAGGTCGAAGCCACCAAGTTCACCGAAGTGGGCTATGTCGGCCGCGACGTCGAACAGATCATCCGCGACCTCGTTGAGGTCGCCATCGGGCTTGTGCGTGAAAAGCGCCGCGAAGACGTGAAGGCCAAGGCGCATCTCAACGCCGAGGAACGCGTTCTCGAAGCTCTGGTCGGCAAGACGGCAAGCCCGGCCACCCGCGACAGTTTCCGCAAGAAGCTGCGCAATGGCGAGCTGGACGACAAGGAAATCGAAATCGAAGTGGCCGACACCGGCTCCAACTCGAATTTCGAAATCCCCGGCATGCCGGGCGCGAACATCGGCGTGCTCAACCTCTCGGACATGCTGGGCAAGGCCATGGGCGGGCGCACCAAGACGCGCAAGACCACGGTGAAGGATTCCTATGCGATCCTCGTCAATGATGAATCCGACAAGCTGCTCGATCAGGACCAGATCGTGCAGGAAGCGCTGCGCGTCACTGAAGATGAAGGCATCGTCTTCATCGACGAAATCGACAAGATCGCTTCGCGCGAAGGCGGCGGTGGGGCTGGCGTTTCACGCGAAGGCGTGCAGCGCGATTTGCTGCCGCTTGTCGAGGGCACCACGGTTGCGACCAAATACGGACCGGTGAAGACGGATCATATCCTCTTCATCACCTCCGGCGCGTTCCATGTGTCGAAGCCGTCCGATCTTCTGCCGGAATTACAGGGCCGTCTGCCGATCCGCGTCGAGCTTTCCGCTCTGACGCGCGAAGACTTCCGCCGTATCCTCACGGAAACGGAGGCAAGCCTGATCAAGCAGTATATTTCGCTGATGCAGACGGAAGAGGTGACGCTGTCCTTCACCGACGACGCCATTGACGCTCTTGCCGATATCGCGGTCGATCTGAATGCGACGGTTGAAAATATCGGCGCGCGCCGCTTGCAGACGGTGATGGAAAAGGTTCTGGACGAGATTTCGTTCACTGCCCCGGATAAAACCGGCGCAACCTTCACCGTCGACGCGAACTATGTGAAGGAAAAGGTGGGTGCTCTGTCGAAGAACACCGACCTGTCGCGCTTCATTCTGTAAACCGCGATAACTGCCACTGCTGCTCAGTGACCGGAAAGCCACGGCCCCGTTCGCTTTGATGCCTCGATAAAGAAACCCCTCGACTTGCGTCGGGGGGTTTTCTATTTTGCCCGCAAATTTACGATCCATTTACCATATCAGGGCCGCTTCCA
>JAEXXS010000055.1 GCA_023451915.1 Pseudomonadota bacterium
GTCATTCACGCGGTCTGACAGGAAGGTCGGACCGCAGCAGACCTGAAAGAAATCATACCAATAGGGCTTGGTATTGCCGAACACATATTGATAATGCACGCGAAAGAGATTGCGCTTAATCCGCTTATAAGTCTCGGCTTGCAGCATATCTCGAATGCGCACCCGACGCACGAGTGGGAAGCTTCTGCCCTCTGCACGCTTGAGCTTCATTTCCGCCACCGGGTCGGTTTTGTAAAAATTGATGGCGTCGGTGAGGCACTGGATTTCAACCCATTCAAGCGTACCATCATCGGTAAGTCTTTGCACCCCTTCACGAAATTTCGTGGCTGCGGGGTGATAACCGGCCTTGAGCGCAGTGGAGCCGAGCGTCAGAATGGCAACTTTCGACGCGCGCTTAGAAAACGCGCTGTCAATGGCCAGACAGCGGGCCGCAACGTCCAGCATCAGCATGCCGCCGGTGCTGTGGCCGATCAGGATAACCTCGTCATAATTGCCTGTTGTGACGCGTTCCACGATGCCTGCCGCGAAACGCTGCATCAGCGTTTCGGCATCCGGCCGTCTGCCACGAAAAAAGTTCAGCGAAAACGACCATAGATCCATCAGGTGGTTGGTGGACCAGCGTTTACCCAGCACCATCAACGCGACGGAGAATACGGCAAGCCCGACGATCCAGCTCAGTGCGCTGAGCCAATGCGCGGTGAGACGAACCGCGGCATATCCCAACAGTGCGAACAGGACGATTGCAAGAAAAGGATAGAGGAAATAAAGCCCAAAGCGCCACGCTCTGGCAAAGAAATGGAAAGCCGTGCCGGAAAAGACGAAGTCGGCAAAGGCGCGCAGATATTTGGCCAACCGAACGGGCAGGGGCCGGGCGAAATCTGTGAGCACGATCGAATCGAGGGCCAGGAAATTGAAGTCAGTCGTTGTTGACCAACCTTCCTGCGCTGCGTGGGTTTCGATGGTTGCAAGGCCGATCTCGTGATCAGGCGTATCGTCCACGGTTAAAACCGTCGACTGGTAACCCCAAAGCGTATCGAAACGGGCAATTTCCTTACGCAGCCGCTTGAAAAAAGCGTCCGGCGTTTTTGGATCATACCCACCAATGAAGAATACGGCACGCCGCTGGACCGACTGATTCATGATAAAAAGCGTAATTTGCATCTTGGGCAATGTCGAGATCAAACCGAGCTGTATTTAAGCGAAATTCTTTGATGCCTTTTTGTGAAGCGCGGTTTTTTGGAAACAAAAGATTTCGGAGCCAATTCAGTCATTCTGCAATTCAGCTTTGTCTCAGAAGTCTTTTGGAGCAATGGGTTAACGAGATTTCTTTATTTGCAATATCGTAGCGCAGGCTTGATGCGACCGTATAACGCGCCGCTTTGCAACGAACGAAAACGTGATATTGCGAAGGCAGGGCGATCCGGGGAGGACGCTGTCAGTCACGCATATCATTGCAAGTTCTGGATCGCATATAATGAGCCGCACAATTCTCTGCCTAGGCGCCCTGACGCTCGATACAATCCTTCGCCTTGATGCTTTGCCGGAAAAGGCCGGGAAATATCTGCCCAGCGAAGCGGTGCAGATTGCAGCCGGTATGGCCTCAAGTGCCGCAGCCGCCATCGCGCGTCTCGGCGGGGACGTGGCGCTTTGGGCATCGGCGGGCGACGACGCCACCGGCGAGCGGGTTATTGCGGAACTGCACGCAGAAGGGATCGACTGCACGCATATTCGCAGACTTTCGGGCGCACGCACTGCCTTTTCGTCGATTCTGGTCGACCCTTCAGGCGAGCGCGTCATCGTCCCGTTTTACGATCCGCAGCTGGGCAGCCCGACTTCCCTCGTGCCGCCTGTCGAAACGGGCGCGTTTGCCGCCGTGATGGCCGATGTTCGCTGGGCATGGGCCGCAGAAACCGGCCTCAAGGCCGCGCGTCAAGCGGGCATTCCGGCGATTCTCGATGCCGACACGGCCCCGGTTGAACTTCTCGAACGGCTGTTGCCGCTGGCGACGCATATTGTTGCGTCCGAACCTGCCGCGATCAGCCTTACGGGGACGTCGGATTTAAGCGAATGCGTCGAGATACTGGCGAGCCGCTACGATGTTTTTACAGCAGTTACAGCCGGTGCGAACGGATGCTACTGGACCGAGCGGGCCGGGCATTCGGTGCAGCATGTCGCTGGTTTTCCCGTAAAAGCGGTCGATACGCTCGCTGCGGGCGATGTCTTCCACGGCGCTTTCGCGCTCGGGCTCGTTGAAGGCGGATCAATGCACGACATCATTCGTTTTGCCAATGCGGCCGCCGCCATCAAATGCGCGCGCTTTGGCGGACGCTTCGGCTCGCCAAGCCGGGCAGAAGTGCTGGCGTTTATGGAAAGCGGACTGCTTCCAGCCTAAACTCAAATCCTCAAAATTTGCATAAACGCATAGTGAACCCGAATTGACTATTTACTAACATGTTAGTATGTGCCAACTTACAGTTCAATCTTGGGAGGAGACGGCTTTGCCAACAGATTCTGGGCCGCAAAACAATTCTGCGCAAAAGCGTTTCGGGCTTTCAGCAGCGCTCACCACGCCATTCGATGCTGATGGCAAAATCGATGTCAGCCGTGCACTCAAGCATGCGCGTCAGCGCCTCGATCATGGCTGTTCCAGCGTTACGCTGTTCGGCACCACCGGCGAAGGCTCGTCGATTGCCGATGCAGAACGCGCAGCGCTTCTCGATGCATTCATCGCGCAGGGCTTTCCGGCATCCAACATCGTTGTCGGGGTGATGGAAAATTCGGTCGCCGATGCGGTGCTTCAATCTGCCGATGCCCTGCGTCGCGG
>JAEXXS010000056.1 GCA_023451915.1 Pseudomonadota bacterium
GCGCAAGGCTGGGCCTATGCCGATGTGCTCCCCTATTTCAAGCGCATGGAAAACGCGCATTTTCGAGAGAAAGAGGGGGGTGGGCAGGAAGGCTGGCGCGGAACAGCCGGGCCGCTGCATGTCCAGCGGGGCAAGCGCGACAATCCGCTGTTTCACGCCTTTGTCGAAGCAGGCCATCAGGCCGGTTTTGAAGTGACCGAAGATTATAACGGCGAGAAGCAGGAAGGCTTCGGCCCCATGGAACAGACGATCTATAATGGTCGTCGCTGGTCTGCAGCCAATGCCTATCTGAAACCGGCGCTGAAACGCCCGAATGTCAAGCTGGTCAAGGGACTGGCGCGCAAGGTCGTCATCGAAGGCAAGCGCGCCGTCGGCGTGGAGATCGAATCGGGGCGCAGCTTCTCAACCATTCGCGCGCGCCGCGAGGTCATCATTGCTGCTTCCTCCATCAACTCGCCGAAGCTGTTGATGCTGTCCGGCATTGGCCCGTCGGCGCATTTGAAAGAACACGGCATTGAAGTGGTGGCTGATCGTCCCGGCGTGGGCCAGAACCTTCAGGACCATCTGGAAGTGTATATCCAGCAGGAATGCACCCAGCCCATTACGCTTTATTCCAAGCTGAACCTGTTTTCGAAAGCGAAGATCGGGGCCGAGTGGCTGTTCTTCAAAACCGGTGACGGCGCGACCAACCATTTCGAATCGGCAGCCTTCGTGCGCTCGAAAGCGGGCGTGGAATATCCTGATATTCAGTACCACTTCCTGCCGGTGGCCATCCGCTACGACGGCAAGGCGGCGGCACAATCGCACGGGTTTCAGGCTCATGTCGGCCCGATGCGCTCCAAGTCGCGTGGCAGCGTGACGTTGCGCACGGCCAATCCGCGTGAAAAGCCTGTCATCAAATTCAACTATATGTCTCATGAAGACGACTGGGCTGATTTCCGCCACTGCGTGCGACTGACCCGCGAGATCTTCGGGCAAGCGGCCTTCGACCCCTATCGCGGCGCGGAAATCCAGCCCGGTGCGAAAGTGCAGACCGATGATGAAATCGACAATTTCATCCGCGAGCATGTCGAAAGTGCTTTCCATCCGTGCGGAACGGTGAAGATGGGCGCGGTTGACGATCCGTTAGCGGTGGTCGATCCTGAATGCCGGGTGATCGGCGTCGATGGTTTGCGCGTGGCGGATTCTTCCATCTTTCCGCGTATCACCAATGGCAATCTCAACGGGCCATCAATCATGGTCGGCGAAAAAGCGTCCGATCATATCCTTGGCCGCACACCGCTGGCACGCTCCAATCAGGAGCCGTGGATCAATCCGCGCTGGCGGGTTTCGGACCGCTGAGGCGGTCCAGGGCAATATGGCAGTAAGGCAATAGGGCAATATGTTAGGTCGTGTTCCCTGCTCTTAAAACATACGGCCTTACTGCCCTATTGCCTTACTGCCCTCGTTTCGAAGGAACACACCATGAAAGCACAACCCAAAGCCTCGCACTTCATCGGCGGCTCGTTTGTGGAAGACAAGGCTGGCAAGCCGCTTCCCGTCATTTATCCGGCAACCGGCGAAGAAATTGCCAAGCTTTATTCCGCCACGCCAAGCGTGATCGAAAGCGCCTATGCGGCGGCAATGAAAGCGCAGGAAGCATGGGCGGCGCTGAAGCCTGTGGAACGGGGCCGCGTATTGCGGCGGACGGCGGAAATTCTGCGCGAGAAGAACAAGAAGCTCTCCAAGCTCGAAACGCTCGATACCGGCAAGGCGCTTCAGGAAACGCTCGTTGCGGATGCCGCATCGGCTGCCGATGCGCTGGAGTTTTTCGGCGGCATCATTTCCGGTTTCAATGGTGAATTCGTGGAACTTGGCGGTTCCTTCGCCTATACGCGCCGCGAAGCGCTCGGCATTTGTGTCGGCATTGGCGCGTGGAACTATCCGATCCAGATCGCCGCGTGGAAATCCGCCCCGGCGCTCGCCATGGGCAACGCCTTCATCTTCAAGCCGTCAGAAAATACGCCGCTCTCGGCCCTTGCTCTGGCGGAAGCCTATCAGGAAGCCGGGCTGCCCGACGGGTTGTTCAATGTGGTGCAGGGCTTTGGCGATGTGGGTGCGGCCCTCGTCAATCATCGCCAGACGGCGAAAGTCTCGCTCACGGGCTCGGTTCCGACCGGCAAACGCATCATGGCGCAGGCTGGCGAACATCTGAAGCATGTGACGATGGAGCTGGGCGGAAAGTCGCCCATAATCGTATTCGACGATGCCGATCTCGAAAGCGCCATCGGCGGTGCGATGTTGGGCAATTTCTATTCGACCGGTCAGGTCTGCTCCAACGGCACCCGCGTCTTTGTGCATAAGAAGGTCCGTGAGCGTTTTGTCGAACGGTTGGTCGAGCGCACGCGCAAAATCCGCATCGGCGACCCGCTGGATGAGGCCACCCAGATGGGGCCGCTGGTCAACAGCACCCAACGCGACAAGGTTCTCTCCTATATCGAAAAGGGCAAGGCTGAAGGCGCAACGCTTGCCTGCGGCGGCGGCATTCCCAAGCTGCAAGGCTTCGACAAAGGTTATTTCATCGAACCGACCGTCTTTACCGATGTGACCGACACCATGACCATCGCGCGCGAAGAAATCTTCGGGCCGGTCATGAGCGTTCTGGAATTTTCGGATGAGGATGAAGTCATCGCACGCGCCAATGACACCGAATTCGGTCTGGCGGCAGGCGTGTTTACGGCAGACATCGCGCGCGGTCATCGCGTTATCGGTCAGATCAAGGCGGGCACCTGCTGGATCAATGCCTATAATCTGACGCCGGTGGAAGTGCCGTTCGGCGGTTACAAGCAGTCCGGCATCGGACGCGAAAACGGCGTTGCGGCCCTTGCCCATTACAGCCAGATCAAGACCGTCTATGTCGAAATGGGCAAGGTCGACAGCCCTTACTAGAGCATTTCCAGCAAAAGTGCGTAGCGGTTTTGCGTAGGATAATGCGTAAAAACAAATA
>JAEXXS010000085.1 GCA_023451915.1 Pseudomonadota bacterium
CCGCGGCGACCAAGGCGGCGCTGACGGCGCTTATCACCGGTGAGTTCCCCGACCCGGTCGGAATCATTTTGCCGAAGGGCGAAGTGCCCTATTTCCAGCTGGCCTATGAAGGGCTTGGGGATGGCTATGCCATGGCGGGCATCGTCAAGGATGCGGGCGACGACCCGGATGTCACGCATGGCGCAACAATCATTTCCACCGTCTTTCCGGCACCGCCTGGAACCGGCGTGGTTTTTCGCGCTGGCGAAGGTGTCGGAACCGTCACGCGGGCCGGTCTGCCCATTCCCCCCGGTGAAGCTGCGATCAACCCGGTGCCCCGCCGTATGATGACCGAAATCTGCGAGGAAATCTGCGCCGAATATGGCCTCCCCGCCGATCTCGTCATCACCATTTCCGTGCCCGATGGCGAAGAAATCGCCAAGAAAACGTGGAACCCGCGTCTTGGCATTGTCGGCGGCATTTCCATTCTCGGCACCACCGGTGTTGTGCATCCCTTCTCATGCTCGGCCTGGATTCACTCCATTCATCGCGGCATTGATGTGGCGCGTGCGGCGGGCCAGAAACATGTGCTTGGCGCGACCGGCTCCACCTCGGAAGATGCCGCGCAGGCGATCTACGACCTGCCTGATTTCGCCATTCTCGACATGGGCGATTTTGCGGGCGGCGTGCTCAAATATCTGCGCGACCATCCGATCGACAGGCTGACCATCGCAGGCGGTTTCGCCAAGCTTACCAAGCTTGCTCAAGGCGCGCTCGACCTGCATTCGGCCCGCAGTCAGGTCGATATGGGTTTTCTGGCAGAGATTGCCGAACAGGCGGGCGCACCCGGAAACCTCAAGGACCGGATTCTCTTTGCGAACACCGCCAAGGAAGTGCTTGATATGACAAAGGTAATTGGCATCGATATCGCCGCGCCGATTGCCGTCAAGGCAAAGGAAACGGCGCTTGCGACCTTGCGCGGTGCACCAGTCGACGTGGAAATCATCGTGACCGACCGGGCGGGAGCCATCCTTGCCCGCGTCTAGGCCCAAGGTCCTCATTCTGGGTGGCACGACCGAAGCAGCACAGCTGGCGCAGGCGCTTTCGGCACTGTCAATCGAAGTTGTGACCTCCCTTGCGGGACGCACCGCCAATCCTGCCCCCTTGCCCGGTGCGGTGCGCAGCGGCGGCTTCGGTGGCGCTGACGGTCTTGCAGCCTATATCGCTGCTGAGGCAATCGATTACGTCATCGATGCAACCCACCCCTATGCCACCCGCATTTCCCAAAATGCAGTGACGGCAACCGCATCGACCGGCACGCCCCTGCTCCGGCTGGAGCGTTCGCAATGGGTGCAGCAGAATGGCGATCAATGGATCAATGTGGCCGATGAAGAAGAAGCTGCAAAGCTGATCCCGGCGGGCGAACGCGTCTTCCTCGCGCTCGGGCGTCAGCATATTGCGCCTTTCGCAACCCGAGCGGATGCGCATTTCATCATGCGCATGATCGACCCGACCGACGCTCCCCTGCCTGCGAATTGCGAAATCCTGCTCGCCAGACCGGGCACTTATGTGCAGGAAAAGCAGTTTCTGATGGAAAAGCGCATCGGTCTGATTGTCTGTCGCAATTCTGGCGGCGACACGTCTTATGCCAAGATCCAGGCCGCGCGCGATCTCGCCTTACCCGTCATGATGATCGCCCGCCCTCCGGTCGCGGCTGAACATGTTATGGAGTCGGTGGACGAAACGATCCGGCTGGTCCGCTTACAGTTCGGATTTTGAGCGTGCTGCGTGGCTATGCGCTTCGTGATAGAGCGCCGAGTCCCGAAAATTCTTCGGATCGAGCCCACGCCCGACGAAAATCATCGCAGTCCGCTTCAGATCAGCTGCTTCTATCTTTCCGGCAATATCCGACAGGGTGCCCCGCAGGATCAATTCATCCGGCCAGCCGATCCGATAGGCCACAACGACCGGGCAATCCGCGCCATAGAGCGGCGTCAAATCGCGCTCGATCTTGCCAAGATTGCGGATCGACAGGTGGATGACCAATGTGGCCCCGGAACGCCCAAGCGTGGCAAGGTCTTCGCCTTCCGGCATGGCCGAGGATTTCATCGATGTGCGCGTCAAAATGATCGTCTGGTTGACTTCCGGGATCGTCAGTTCCTGCTTCATCGCGGCTGCAGCTGCGGCAAAAGCCGGAACGCCCGGCGTCACGTCATAGGGGATTTCCAGCGCATCGAGCCTGCGCATCTGTTCGGCGACCGCGCCATAAATTGACGGATCACCGGAATGAACGCGGGCGACATCCTGCCCCTTCGCATGGGCTGCCGCCATTTCCGCTATGATTTCATCAAGCGTCATGGATGCGCTGTCGACAAGGCGAGCATCTATGGGAGCGGACGCAACCACATCCTTTGGCACCAGCGAACCCGCATAAATGCAGACGGGGCATTTTTCGATCAGCCGCAGGCCGCGCACAGTGATGAGATCTGCCGCGCCCGGCCCGGCGCCAATGAAATGAACGGTCACTTTGTCTTACCTGTTTTCTTGTCCCGCCACGGCCAGCGCAGCGGTCGCGTGAAGCACGCCCGTCTTGTGAACGACGAGCTTGGCCGTTGGCCCTGCCCCGGCAAGTGCGGCAGCTTCGGCCACGCCATGGCAACCGATGCGCTTGAACACAGCCTCGGAAGGATTGGCAAGGCGCGGCGTTTCTTCTTCCAGACGCCCCGCCTCAAAGAACCGCAAGCCGCAATCGTAATGAGCGGCCAGTTCCGCCCAGATGGAATCACCGGCTTTCGATGCGAGCGTTGCAATCATATCCGGCTTGCGTAGCCCGCATTGGGATAGAACAGTGCCAGCAAGGGCCATCAGCTCTACAAGCGTCGCGCCTGAAGAGCTGCCCATTCCGAGAACTGCAAGCTGCGCCTCACGCCCCACAGGGCGAGCCTCGTTGCGCCTGCTGCAATTCCTCGCGCTTGATGCCCAGCACATCGGCAACACGCTGGATCAGCACCGTTTCCGATTTATCGATGCGGTTATCGGCGCAGGCAATCGTCATCAGATCGCGCAAAAGAGAAAGACGCCGTTCGGGCGCCATTTCGGCCAGCATATTTGCAGCTTGCTTTGTCGTGGTCTCGTAAGCGAAATCCTTGAGATATTCGGCCACTTCGGGGATATCTTCCGCCGCGATACCGAAATTCCTGAAGGCGATTTCCTTGAAGGCGGCAATTTCCGCCGGGTGCTGGTCGCCATCGGCGAACACCACATGCAAAAGCAGCAGCAATTCCGCAGCCAGCGCCGGATCATCGGCAACACGCTGCACGGCACTCTTCTTATTCAAAAATGCGCTAATGCGGTCGAAGATGCTTTCGCTCATAGCCCCCTCCGGGTTGATGGTCAGAACCACATCATTAATGCTGGCGGATCGGGAAAACAACGTTATGTTGCGACAACAGTTCCCGGACCCTCTCCATGCCAGAATTTCTCGATACCATCACCCTGCTCCTGACGGCTGCCGCGTTCATTGCGGGCATCATCGATTCCATTGCCGGCGGTGGGGGCATGATCACGATCCCCGCTTTGCTGCTCGCAGGCATTCCCCCGGTAGAAGCGCTCGGCACCAATAAGCTGCAAGGCCTGTTCGGGTCGTCTTCGGCGACAATCGCCTATGCGCGCAAGGGACATGTGAATATTCGCGAGCAATGGCGGGAAGCGCTTGCTTCGCTGGTCGGTTCTGTTTTCGGTGCGCTGCTTGCCACTGTCCTGCCGGTGGTAATCATGCGGGCCGCGCTGCCGCTGCTTTTGATGGCAATCGCGCTTTATTTCGCGCTGAAGCCGAATATCGGCGATATCGACCGTTCGCGTCGTATTGGCCCGTTTCTGTTCGGCATGACCATTGTGCCGCTGATCGGTTTTTACGACGGTGTGTTCGGTCCCGGCACCGGATCGTTCTTCATGCTGGCCTTTGTGGCGCTGGCGGGCTACGGCGTCTTGAAAGCCACAGCGCATACGAAGCTGTTGAACTGCGCCTCCAATGTGGGGGGCTTTGCGACCTTTGCAGCGGTCGGTGTCATCAACTGGAAGATCGGCATCTGCATGGGTATTGCGCAGTTCATCGGCGCGCAGATCGGCGCAAGCCTTGCGATGAAGGTCGGCTCGCGCATGATCAAACCATTGCTGATCGTGGTCAGCCTCGCACTAGCCGTGCGCCTGTTGATGGACCCGACCAATCCGCTCCGGCAGTGGGTCGGGTTTTAGAGCATTTCCAGCAAAAGTGCGTAGCGGTTTTGCGTAGGATAATGCGTAAAAACAAATAGATAGAGCGGTTCCACGATTCCGTTTTAACCGGAACCGCTCTAAACCCGCAGCGCCACCAGCACCACGCCACAACCGATCAGCACGATGCCGAACCAGTTGATGGTCGACATGCGCTCACCGAGAAAGACAGCGCCGAACAGCGCCACAAGCACCACCGAAAGCTTGTCGACGGGCGCGACGCGCGCCGCATCGCCAATTTGCAGAGCGCGGAAATAGGCAAGCCAGGACGCCCCGGTCGCCAGACCGGACAGGACGAGAAACAGCCAGGACCGGGCAGAAATCTCGCCCGGCCTTTGCCATTGGCCGGTGATCGTCAGAAACAGGCACAGCGCACCGATAATAACAAAGGTGCGGACCAGTGTTGCAAAGTCCGAATTGATGCCCTGAATGCCGACTTTTGCAAAAATCGCGGTCAGCGCGGCGAATACCGCCGACATCAGTGCCCAGAACTGCCAGCTTGCCATCATAATCAGAACTCTATCCCCTTCTGGGCTTTCACGCCCGAACGGAACGGATGCTTGATCATTTCCATCTCGGTGACAAGATCAGCCGCCTCGATCAGCTCATCTTTCGCATTCCGACCGGTCACGATGACGTGCTTCATTTCCGGCTTGGCTTTCAGCACTTCGACGATTTCTTCCACGGGAAGATAATCATAGCGCAGAACGATATTCAGCTCATCGCACAGCACCATATCAATCTCTTCATCCATGATCATGGCCTTGGCCTGTTCCCATGCGCCGCGCGCCATGGCAATATCGCGGCTGCGATCCTGCGTTTCCCAGGTAAAGCCTTCGCCCAGCGCAGAAATCGTCACCTGATCGGGAAACTTTTCCAGAACCCAACGTTCGCCCGTGTCCCACGATCCTTTGACGAACTGCACAACGCCGATCTTCATGCCGTGGCCAAGCGCGCGGAAAACCATGCCGAAACCGGCAGTGGATTTGCCCTTGCCCTTGCCGGTATGGACGATCACCAGCCCCTTTTCCTCAGTTTTCGTAGCTTGAATCTTGTCTCGCGCGGCCTTCTTCTTGCGCATCTTATCCGCATGGCGCGCATTCAGCTCTTCTTCGGTCATCGACAGAAGTTTTTCAGATTTCTCAGCCATTTGTCGCCCTTTCCGGATTCAACTTCTGAAGATTTTCCAATATGAACCGCGCCGAATTCGAACGCGGCGTCCAGAAACCGCGCTCCATGGCATCATTCAGCTTCGCGGCGGTTTCGGCCAATGCCGCCGGGTTTTTTTCAGCCATGAAATCATGCACCGCCTTATCGGCGATATAGGCCTGATAGACCGCCTCGAAATGATGGTCGCCAACCTTGCCGGTCGTCGCCGCAAAGGCGAACAGATAATCAACCGTCGCCGCGATTTCCGCCGCACCCTTGTAGCCGTGACGCATCACGCCCGCGATCCATTTGGGATTGGAGGCACGCCCGCGCACCACCCGCGAAAGCTCTTCCTCCAGCGTGCGGATCACCGGCTTTTCCGGTCGGGAATGGTCGTTATGATAGACCGTCGGCATAGCGCCGGTGAGATTTTCAACCGTCGCGGCCATGCCGCCCTCGAACTGATAATAATCGTCGCTGTCGAGAAGATCGTGCTCGCGGTTGTCCTGATTCTGCACGACCGCCTGCACGGAGCGAAGACGCTCTTCAAGCAGGCCCCGCTCTGCCTGCCCCTCCTCGCCCGCGCCATAGGCATAGCCGCCCCAGACAAGCCAGGCTTCCGCCAGATCATTGCGCCCAGCCCAGCCGTTCTCATCGATCAGCGCCTGCAAACCGGCGCCATAGGCGCCTGGTTTTGAGCCGAACACGCGATAACCTGCGCGGCGTTGCGCGGTCTTTTCATCGGCACCACTGACAACCAGACGTGACTGTTCAGCCGCCATGCGCGCCGCTATCGGATTATCTTCCGCGTCTTCGTCCAGCGCTCCGACCGCACGCACCGCCTTGTCGAACAAGGCGATCTGTTCGGGAAACGCATCGCGGAAAAAGCCCGATATGCGCAAGGTCACGTCCACACGCGGACGCCCGAGCATTGCAGGCGGCACGATTTCGTAACCGGTGACGCGGCGCGAGGCCATGTCCCAGACCGGCTTGACGCCGATCAACGCCAGAGCCTGCGCAATGTCATCGCCGCCCGTGCGCATATTGGAGGTGCCCCAGGCCGTGAGGCCGAATGAGGTCGGCCATTCGCCATGATCCTGCGTGTAGCGGGTAACCAGCAGTTCCGCCGATTTACGCCCCAGTTCCCACGCGGCAGGCGTCGGCACGGCACGGCTGTCGGTCGAGAAGAAATTGCGCCCGGTGGGCAAGACATCGGGTCGTCCGCGTGTGGGCGCACCGGATGGTCCCGGCGGCACGAAGCGCCCGTCAAGCGCGGTCAACAGACCTTCGATTTCTGCGGGACCACAGGCGATGACGCTGGGGCGCAAATGATCGGTTATCGCTTGCAGCACGGCACCGGTCTGTTGCCAGCCTTGCGGACAGGTCTGTTCGCCTGAGACGAGCTTTGCCGCCAGAAGTTCGATACGCTCCACCGTGTCGCCCGTTAT
>JAEXXS010000091.1 GCA_023451915.1 Pseudomonadota bacterium
TGGAAAAAAACGCCATTGACTAACGAAACCATCAATGAAAATCGTATTATGCAATCGTAAAAAACGACTCGTAAAAAAATCGAAACTTCAAACAACTTGATCCTGGAGGTCAGAAATGAACATCAAGAGCCTTCTCCTCGGCTCCGCTGCAGCGCTCGTTGCAGCTTCCGGCGCACAGGCTGCCGATGCAATCGTTGCACCGGAACCTGAAGCAGTTGAATATGTCCGCGTTTGCGATGCTTACGGCGCTGGCTACTTCTACATTCCGGGCACGGAAACCTGCCTGCGCATCAGCGGCTATGTCCGTTACGACGTAAAGGGCGGCGATGACGTCTATACCGGTCTCGACCGCAAGGGCTGGGACAAGGGCGCTCGTTTCACGCTGCGCACCCACACCGCTTCGGAAACCGAACTCGGCACCCTGAAGACCTACACCGAAACCCGCTTCAACTACGGCGCCCTCAACGGCCGTGAAGACGGTCGCTACGGCACGACCACCAGCGATGTTGATTTCCGCATCGGCTACATCCAGCTCGGCGGCTTCCGCGTCGGTATCGATGAATCCGCATTCCACACCTTCACTGGTTACCTCGGCGGCGTCATCAACGATGACGTGATCGCAGCAGGCAGCTACACCACCGGTCAGATTTCGTACACCTACAAGGGCGGCAACGGCTTCTCGGCTATCCTGGCTGTTGAAGAAGGCGGCAAGGGTTACGTCATCGACGGCTACACCCCGCACATCCTCGGCGGTCTGAAGTATGAAGGCGGCTGGGGCTCGATCGCCGGTATCGCCGCTTACGACTCGGTCATCGAAGAATGGTCTGCAAAGGTTCGCGGCGACGTGAACATCACCGACCGCTTCTCGGTTTGGGTACAGGGCGGTTACGCTTCGGAAGAATCTCCGCTGCAGAACTACGGCCAGTGGGGCGGCGATTGGGCTGTCTGGGGCGGCGCGAAGTTCAAGGCAACCGACAAAGCTGTCTTCAACGTTCAGGGCGCACACGACGATTGGGGCAAGACTGCAGTTACGGCCAACGTAGCCTACACGCTGGTTCCTGGCTTCACGATCACCCCGGAAGTTTCCTACACCAAGTTCGGTGGCGAATGGCGTGACCGCGTCGTCGAGAAGGACGCTTGGGGCGGTATCGTTCGCTTCCAGCGCTCGTTCTAATAACGGGTATGAAGATCGAATATCGGGGTCATGCCCCGATATTCAAACAAGCTTAGCCCGGGTCGATAGGCGCAAATGCCCCGGCTTGTGTGACGAAGCTTGAGAATAATGACTGATAATAATGTGACCTCCAGTCCATTGTTATTGACAGGCGACAGGTCTCCCGATCTGTCGCCTGTTTTTTATTGGGCATTGCTTTCCCCTTGAAGAGCGCGCCGTGCCAGGTCGAGCAACGTCGCTCCCCAGTCAAAAATGCTTGGCCATCCTCGTTGAAATTTCAGGCGGCGCAGATCATCACATTCTGATCACATTGGCGTGCCCGTGCGCGAATGGAACTCCCGCGTGCGCAGATTTTTGTTATAAATCTGTCATGGAGGACTTATCGCGCGTGAACATTATCGTGACAGCACCTCAACCGGACGGAACAGTGTCGCAAACCGGTTTGAGCAATCTTCAGGTGGAAGTGGCGCATAAGATGCTGGCGCTTATCACCAAGGAGCGCTGGCAGATCGGTGATCGCATTTCCGATGCTGCAATTGCGCGTGAGCTTCATGTGTCGCGCTCGCCGGTCCGGCAGGTTTTGCAGCTTCTGGTGCAACGGGGAATTGTCGCGCAGGCGCCGAACCGTGGTTATCTGTTGCAGCGTTTTCCCAAACAGGACGAGTTGTCGAACGAGATTTTGCCGCCGTCCGATTTCGAAGATCTCTATCACAGGCTGATGAATGCGCGCGCTTCCGGCACGATTGGTCTGGAAATTTCAGAGGCCGCGCTGGCGGAACAGTTTGAAGTAACCCGTGGAACGGTGCGCCGAACATTGATGCGCTTTGCCGCCGAAGGACTGGCCGAGCGGCTTCCCGGCTATGGCTGGCGTTTCGCAGAGGCGCTCGACAACGAGCACGCCGTCAATGAGAGCTATTCTTTCCGGGTGGTCATCGAATGCGGCGCGCTGACACAGGCCGATTATAGCCCGGTTCTGTCCGAGTTGCAGGAATTGCAGCGGGAACAGCTTGAAATACTCGAACGTCCCATCTCCGATTTTCCGGATGGGTTCTGGTTCGACGTCAATGTGAATTTCCACGAAACCCTGGTGTCATGGGCCAATAACCGGTTTCTCACCCAGGCGCTGCGCTGGCAGAATCATTTGCGCAGACTGACGGAATCCTCCGAATTCGACCATCTGGGCGAAGCGCGGATTCGTCAGGCATGCGCGGACCATCTGGAAATACTCAAGGCGATCGAAGTCGGGGATTTCGAATTTGCAGCCGCATTGCTGAAGCGGCATATAGCACGCCCGGCCCACAACGACGTTTAGTTCCGTACTCCGGTTTGAAGAGGAAAAAGACCGGGATATGAAGCGATCCCGGTCTTTCCTTGTTTAGATTTTTGCGGCCTGCACAAAGCGCGGGTCGAAAGTCTGCGCGAATGAAATATCCGCGCTGGAAAGCTCTGGATCGAGTGCTTTCAGCATTTCATAGAGGCTCTTGAAGCCTTCTTCCGCGATCAGGCCCTTTTCGGAATACATGGCGCGGGATTTCTCAAAGCCCGTCTTGTAGAGGTCGCGATCGCCCAGCAGATATTCCTCCGGCACAGCGTCCGCAACTTCATCTGCCGAAGCCTTGTGAATCCAGTCCAGCGATTTGACGAAAGCATTGACGAC